>PLJR01000083.1 GCA_003140295.1 Acidobacteriota bacterium | reverse complement strand
AATACCATGTGCCTGCTGAGCACCCTTGGAGGAAGCCTTGGAAGCGGACATTTCTATCTTGCGAAAAACCGGACATTTCTACTTTGCGTTGACAGCACGGCGCAATGGCTGTCAGTGGCACCGCAGCGCGTTGCCGCACTGTTATTAAATGGACGTCGATTCAAGCTATTGACGCGGCACGCTAAAAGTCCGACGAATTAATCGTTTCATTTGCCGCAACCGTGCTGCGCCTGCTCGAACAGGTCGAACAGCCGGCTTGCGTTCGGGCCTGCGAGGGTTTCCAAACGGTGGGGTTGTCCCTTTTCGACGGTATATTGTGCGGTCATGCCTTGGGCGCGAAACTCCGACGCCTGCTTCTTCATCAGGTTCTGCCAACCCATCGGGTCTAGCTCCCCGACGAACATGTTGATGCACATTTTCGAGATGGCCTGAATGTGTGCCGGAGTTTCCTCCCACAGATACCCTGGGAACGCCGTGATCGACAGGAAGTACTCGGGATTCAGCGACGCCACGTGAAATGCGGCAATGCCGCCATTTGACGGCCCCGCAATATGGAACTTATTATCCCGGATTTTGTAGTCAGCCAGAATGTCTTTCAGAAACTCGGGGAAGATACGCTCCCCGCCTTCGAAGAACAACTGGTCGTTAGGGGCTGCGGGGGCGACGACGATGTAACCGCGCTTCTCCGCCTCGTCACGAAAATTCCTGGCGATGACGCTGTCCACTACGCTCATGGTTTGCGGCCCGCCGCCAAACGCGAGGACGCCGGGATACGCTTTGCTGGCGTCGTAGTTCTTTGGGAGTACAACCTTGTAGTGAACGGTGGTCCCTCCGATATTCTTGGTCTTGTCGAGAACCTCGGCCTTCAGCGAACCACTGCCTGGAACAAGGGCCGTGACGAGCGACAAGATTGTCCACCAGTGGTGTTTCATAGGCCTCCTCTTCGCGCGTATTGATGCGGTGCCCTGGCTATGAAGGATAGCTCCCGCCAGTTCACCGGTAACGGACTCCCAAGGCCACAGACTCTTTTCGGATGCGTTGCTGGTAACTGTCCAGCCGCGCATGTTTTTTCGCAGCCCAGGCAGCCGCCTGTGCAAGCTCCGCGCGTGCACGGACGAGTTCGGCCCTCACCGCCTGTGGCGCTGGGCCGCCGGCGATTCTTCGCACACGCACGAAATTGTCGAGATCCAGTGCTTGACGCAGATCCGGCGCGGACATCCGCAGCCGGCGCCCGATCGCGGAAGGAGCCAACTTCTGCACTTGCTTAACGAATCGCTCGACAGTCGCTTTAGCGCCGGCCGCTCTCACGGCGACGGATACGAGGTGATGTGCTTGTCGAAAGCTCAACTCCTCCCGTTGCACGAGTGTATCCGCTAGCTCGGTCGCGGTGATGAAATGGCAATCGGCCGCCTCTCTCATTCGTTCGCCCTGAAATTCCGCGCCGGCCATCAGGCCTGCGAAGAGCCTGAGAGCGCGGCCGGCATCGGCAAAAGCTGCGAACACCAGCGGCTGCAGGTCGTCTTCACTGTCAACCACATCGCCAAAAGGTGTGTTGTGCAGGCAGTCAAGCACACCCTTGGCCTGCGCAAAGGCCCTGCTCGCCAGGATCCGCGTATGCTCGAGCGCAACCGGATTGCGCTTTTGCGGCATGATACTACTAGTTTGTACGTAGCCGTCGGAAAGCCGCAAAAAAGCGAACTCTGCCGTGCACCAGCGAAGCAGTTCCTGCACCAGCCGGCCGAGGTTGGCCATCGCGACGGCGACGGCGGCCGCACCCTCGGTGAGATAATCAACCGCGGCGATGGCGCCGTATGAATTACGCTGCAGTCCCTCGAAACCCAGCAGCTCGGCCGTGTATTCGCGATCGATCGGAAAACCTGTCGTGGTGATCGCACAGGCGCCCAGCGGACTGCGATTTACGGTGGCGAACGCGGCTCTGAAACGCACCAAGTCGCGCAATGCCCATTCCACTGAAGCCATCAAATAATGCGCCAGCGTTGTCGGCTGTGCAGGTTGGGTGTGCGTATAAGCTGGAAGAATGGTATTGAGGTGCCGCGCGACGAGTTCGAGCAAAACACGCACAACTTCGCTTTCGGCTTCAGCCACTTTCAGAATCTCACCACGCAAAACCATGCGATAAAGCGTCACGTCTATGTCGTTGCGGCTTCGCGCGGTGTGCAGCTTTCCCGCAATGTCCTCGCTGCAAGCCTCCGAGAGGCGTCGCTCCACTTCAAAGAAGAAATCTTCCACGCTCCCGTCGTAGAGTGCGGTTTTGAGTGCGGCGCGATCCAAGCTGTCGAGTGCCCCGAGACAGCGCCGCGCTTCGGAACGCGGCAATATTTTCTGGCGAGCCAACATCAGTGCGTGCGCCGCGTGAAGATCGAGTAGTGCCTCAAGAAAATATTTCTGGGAGTCCGCGAAATTTCGGGCCAGAACGGTTTCGGCGTAAACCGGCGCAGGAAAGCTTTCTGCAGGCGAAGCAGACGCGTGCGCGCGTCCGGCGGAGGATTTAGAAGTCTTCGAAGGCATGATCCTCTGACCGCCTATCGCGGCTGCGCCGTGCGTTCGGCGCGGGCCCTCAGCGCAGCCTCTAGCGGCCCGGGAATAATGGAAATCCCGCTCGGCACAGCGGAAAACGTTACCAACGCACCGCCAAGCCGAATTGTACGATACGCGCCTCGAGAACGGTGCTGGTGGGAGCAAATGTTGTTGGCAAGGGCGCGAGCAAAATGCCGGTCGCTGAGTTCACGGCGAATCCCGAAGTTCTGACAGAAGTGATGTTCGGGTGATTGAACAGGTTATTGCTCTCGGCAATGAACTGCGTGCTAAAACGCTCTTTGAATGTGAACATCGTTCGCGTGTAACGCAGATCTACCTGATAGATCGCAGGCCCGCGCACCGTGTCTCTGCCAATGAAAGCGGGACGTGTTACCGAGCTGGTTGTGGAATCCCCATTCAACGTCCCGGTGGCGGTAACGTTCTGCGCATCGCCGGAGGAAAGGTTCGCCAAAACAGCGAACATATTGCCGTTCAGAATCGTATGCACGATTTTTTCATCCACGTTCACGCGCGGCTCCAGCACAGCACTGATGGTGAGAGCCTGTGGCCGGTTGACCGCGCTGTTGCCGCGATCGCGCTTCCGGTTGGTGGGGTCCTCAATAGGCAGATTCTGCTCGAAGCTGTTTACATCGGGCGCATCACTAAGCGTGTGGGAAAACGTATAGGAAGCGCTCACCTGATACCCACGCGCAAAGCGGTGTTGATAGGTGGCGAGAAGCGCGTCGTAACTGGAGTTGGCCCCGGAATCCTGCAATGAAATGTTGTTGAACCGGGGGTCCAGTCGGGTCGCGGCATTGATCGCGCTCGAGAAGATGGGCCGGCCATCCGCCAGTGTGCCGATCGGATTGATCAGGTTAATGTTGTGTAGAAAAAGCAGCTGCCGTCCGCCCGTGTGCACGTAGCCCAAGCTGAACGAGTCATTCTGCGAGAGCTCACGCGTGACCTGAAGGCTGGCATTTTCGGCATGAGCGTTTCTAAGATTCGGCGTGACGGTGATTACGCTTTGGATCGGAGACGCGACGCCGCTGACGGTGGTACTCGGGAATAGCGGCGCACCCGGGCTCGCTGTGGTCGCCCCTCCGTTGGTCCCGGAGAGCGAGAGTGCGCTGATCCGATTCGAGCCATCCTGATTAAGTGAATTGAACCAGAGGTTCGTGGGCGCCGGGTCGTAGAAAATTCCCCATGACGCGCGCACCACGGTCCTTGCGCCCGCCCGCCAGGCAATTCCCACCCTTGGGGAGAAATCCGTGTTCGGGGTTGTGAAGTTGCGGGAGTCGATGAACGGCGCATTCGGATTTGCGCCTGGCGCCTGGTAGCGATCCCAACGAAGACCGTAGATCAGCAAGACGGACGGGCGTACCTGCCAGCTATCTTGCGCGTACAATCCGTAGAACAGCGATTGATAACTCAGGCCATTCGGATCGGTATTGCTCGTGAACGTGGTGTATGCCAGCTTTTGAGCATTGGTAGCGGTCGGCGACTTGGCAGCGAGATACGTAGCAATGCTAGGAAACTGATACTGGGCAAAGGTCTGCGATCGTTGCAGATCCTGGATAACCGACATCGAAGCGCCAAACTTCATCGTATGTTTCGCGCGAATCCACGTCAGATTGTCGTTCCAGTTGGGAATCTTCTCCGTGAAAATGTCGCCTGCCCCTCCCTGGTTTGGGAGGCTGGGAACGTTGCCGCTGCCGCCAAAAACGGCATGACTGGGGATGAAGATTTGCGGCCCGGTTCCGGTCAACGGGTCATTAAAGTGGGTATTGCTGCGATAGGCCCAGGAGAAGCGAAGCTCATTTAACACCGTCGGCGAAACTTCCGTCATCAATTGGGTTCCTACAACATGCGCGCGATCGCGAAAGTCCGTCGCGGCATCCAGGGCAAATATGTTGCCAACGCTGGTGTTGAAGGGGAAATCGTTTCGAAACAGGTTGTACCGGAAGAAAATCTGGTTGCGCGGTGAAATCGTCCAATCCGCGCGAATATTTCCGAATTGGCCATGCAAAAGGCCGGGGGCGGTCCCCAGCAAATTGCTGGATAGGCCCAGCGCGGCCGCATCGGCGGCGGTGATCGTGCTCGGCATGGGCGAGCCCCGCGTCATATGCTCGTAGCCCCCAAAGAGAAAAAGCTTGTTACGGATCAACGGCCCTCCCAAATTCGCAGAATAATCGGAAAGTTCCAGGTCGGGCTTAACTGCACTGGGTGCGAGCAATAGCGGACGCGCGCTGGCGTCAACCGAACGCCGAATCCACTGAAACAAGCCATGAATATCATTGGTACCCGAGTTGGAGATGACGTTGAAAATGTCTCCCGTGGTGTTGCCAAACTCGGGGGCAAAACTATTGGCCACCGTTTGAACTTCTCGCACATAAACATCGGAAATCGGGAACAGTCGGAGACCGTAGCGATCACTCTCGGTGTCTACCATGCCGTCCATCTGGTAGTTGATCCGGTCCATCTGACCATTGGTGTTGATGGTGCGCGGAATGCCGAGTTCCGGATTTGGATGGCCGCTCACGCCGGGCTGAAACAAGATGAAATTATAAGGATTCCGTGAAGTCAGCGGGAGATTGGCAACCTCAGCCTGAGTGATGGTGCGCCCGATATTTGTGCGTGCCGGTTCCACGATCGGCGCTCCCCCGGTAACCTCGATGGTACTCGTCAGCGCGCCCAGCTTGAGGGCGCCGTCGATGACCGCCTCCCGGCCTGCGTCAAGCACCACGCCAGGCGCCTCCAATTTGGAAAAGCCTTCCTTCTCAATGCTCACTGTATAGGGGCCCAGCGGAAGATTGGCGGCAACGTAATAACCTTCTGGATTCGTAGTCACGGTTCGAACGAATGCTGTATCGCCGTTGGTCACGGTGATCTTGGCGTCGGCCACCGCGGCGCCGTTCGGATCTGTGATCTGGCCGCGGATAGTGCCGTTGTCGGCTTCGGACTGGGACCATAAAGGCAGGCACAGCCCCATAAGCAAGCCCAAACATGCGATCGCCTTCCCCAGGCGAATGGCGGATTTTTGCCCTGCGACGTCAGAAAAAAAGTGTGTAGTCAGCTTCAGATTTTGCCGACGCATTGAGTCACCCCTTGCTCTCGGCTGTACCATCCATCCCAGGCATCTGTCAAGCCGCGTTCCGGACCTGCACCGCAGACCAGACAGTGATGCAAATTCTGACCGGTGCAGCTGATCCTGCGGACTTGCCGTCGAACTCGAAAACGTTTCCGAGCGCGCTGGCGTGCCGGCGTCTGGAGGGCCGCGGACATCCACTTGAAAACCGCGATGTCTCCGGCAGGCTGGCGTTATACTGGCTACAACCTAGTCGGAGGGATGTGTCTATGTTATATAAATTTATTTTCACAGCGTTTCTGTCGGGCTTGTTTCTCACCTCCTGCACCAACAAAGACCAGGGATCAGCAGGAGAAAAATCAGCAGCGGAAAAACCGCGTGCCGTGGTGGTCATGCGCGACGTCACTCAGGTCGAGGGGACCATCGTCGATACCTCGGGCACCGAAATTGAGATCGCGGGCAACGATCCCATCACGCGCACGATTCCCACGACCCAGGTGAAATCGATCAATTACGCTGACGCGCCAACTGAACCGGCACGTGCCCAAGCTGCGGCGCCGGCCAGTCCAAATCCGCTCGTCAGTCCGAAGCCGCCCCGAGCGCCGTCTAGGTCAGTTGCCCCAAGCGCGCCCGACATAGGCTCCGTTCGCGTCCCCGTCGAAACCATCCTGACGTTCAACCTTGATACGCCGCTGCACGTCGTCGCGGCTCGGTAATCCGAATCGCCCCGGCATCTCACGGAATTATCCGCTCCTCATGTTGCCCGTCACACCTTCACGGTATCGACGAATGAGCGCTCGACGCCTCACGGCGGAAGACTGCCATCTGGCTAATGGCGATCCTGCACTAAAAAGCCCTTGCACCGGCCTCGGCGACGGCATGGTCCTGCTCACCTGAACCACCGCTGACGCCAATGGCACCTACAACTTTTCCGCCTCTTTTCAAAGGGACACCGCCGGCAAATATCATGATCTTGCCGTCATTGGAAGCATGGATCCCGAAGAATTGTCCTCCCGACTGCGAGTGCGTTGCTAAGTCTTTGGTTGCGATATCAAATGCGCGCGAAGTGTAAGCTTTCTTCATCGAAATATCGATGCTTCCGATCCAGGCTCCATCCATACGCACGTGGGCCACGATGTTTGCCCCTTCATCAGCCACGGCAATGTTCATGGGTTGACCGATTTCGTTAGCCTTCTTTTCTGCTGCACTGATTACTCGTCGGGCGTCTTCCAGCGCTACTGCGGACATGTTCCTCCTCATTTTGGTAAATAGGTCTGTTGCCGATACGAGGCTAGATCAGTTTAGCAGCGATACTCTATCCCGATCATTCGAGCGCGAGGGAAATTTATGCTAAACGAACCCGCTCGGAATTGTGGGGATTCGGTCTCCTCAGTATTGCCTAGCAGTAGAGACTGGCATCACCCGCTGGGGTGGCGTACCGCATGTTCTCGAGAATTTGGCTCGGATCGGTCACTAAGCGCCAGCACCAATCTAATCGGTTACACTCTTCACGTGTTCCTCCGTCGCCCCCCTGTAATATCCACAAACTCCACCGACGAACATCTCGATCATATTGCCGCCGTGCTCGACGACATGTTCCGCATCCCCGGAACGCAGATCCGCTTCGGCCTCGATTTCCTGATCGGCTGGATTCCGGGTGTAGGCGACGCCGCAGCGGGCATCGCGTCCCTGATCATAATTGTTGCCGCTTGGCGGCGTGGCGCCGCGATCGTTATGCTCGCCCGTATGGTCACGAACGTGGTCTTAGAGGCAGTTCTGGGTGCGATTCCCATCTTCGGTGACGTGTTTCATGTCGTGTGGAAAGCCAATCGCAGAAATTATCGCCTGTTCATGAGGGAAAAGAGCCGGGAGCCGGGCAAAACCCATGCTTGGCGGGATGCCCTCTTCCTTTCCTTGCTGCTGGTTACCGTGCTTTGTCTCGCGGCGATCCCTATTGGTTTGATTCTCTGGCTAGTCCGGTCACGAAAAATGTTCTAGTGGTTGGCAAATAATGGTGTTCATATTTCGCCGGCCCGTGTAAGGGAACCCCACGCCCGCAACGTTTTTCTTGGCCGGCCGAGCCGAACGTTCGCCAACGTACGGGTTTACGATTCTCGCCGGCGACCGCCGAACTGCCTCACCAACAAAAAAGGGGCCGGATTGCATCCGGCCCCTTCCTTTCTTCGGTCCAGTGTTGCCGCAGTTAAAAGATGAGCTTAATACCAAACTGGACCCGGCGCTGGCCTCCCGACCCGAGAATCGGGTTCACGGCCTGTACGTCCGGCGTGGTGGAAGTTTTGCCGAACGTGCAACTCGATAATGTGCAGGAATTCAGGCTGGTCCCCGGCTGGCCAAAGTTGGGATGGTTGAAGATGTTGAAGACCTCGGCACGGAATTCAGCGGAGAGCCGCTCCGTGAACTTCTGTGTCTTGGACACCGAAGTATCCAGGTTCCAGTATCCAGGGCCGCGGAATGGGTTCTTCACCGCGTTTCCGTAGGTGTTCAAGGCAGGCGGAGTCATAACGGCGCTGCCCTGGGCCCAGCACCCGAATGCCTGCAGCGTCGCCATGGAAGCGGCGTGTGCAGTGCAGAGAGGGTTGTTAATCGCCAAGTCAGCCGCTACAAAGGCCACCCCCGTTCTCGGGTTAATGCCGGTAGGAACGGTAGCCCCGCCCACGAAATATCCAGGAGTGTTCTGGTTGGTATAGTCGGTGACAAAATTGCTGGGGTCTCCAAAGAGGTTCCAGCGGGAGATGGTGCCACTCTTACCGGTGCCCTGGAAATCTCTGGTATCGGTCGGCGTCCATGGCAGTCCAGACTGGATTTTGAAGATGTTGTTGATTCTCCAGCCTTCCAGCAGTCCTCCACGCACTTTCTTGTCGGGGACCGCATAAACTGCCGACGTGGTGAGGCGATGGCGCACGTCGGTCGCCGTGGGTCCGTACTGCATGCGAGGATCGGAGGCC
Source organism: Acidobacteriota bacterium (assembly GCA_003140295.1). Classification (GTDB taxonomy): domain Bacteria; phylum Acidobacteriota; class Terriglobia; order Acidiferrales; family UBA7541; genus Palsa-189. The sequence goes on along the minus strand of PLJR01000083.1, from coordinate 2,244 downwards.
TCCAGAGCGACGCCATCATTGTTGTTGTCTCCCACACCGAGAGCCCTGGAAAAAGTGTAGCCGGTGTCGACAGAGAGTCTGTGGAAGTTGCGCGCCGTCAGCGTCATTTGCAGGGCGTCATAGTTGGAGGCGTCGCGGTTCCACACGCGGGCGATGCCTTGTATGTAAGGGAACTTGGTGCCGAAGGGTCGGGCGGCCTGTATGGCGGCGGCGTACACACTTGCCGACACGCCGCTGAGGCTGCTGGCCTGGCAGGTGGCGGTCGTCTTGGTCGAATTGCAGACATCGAGCAGCGTTTTTCCAGCGTTGGGGCCCGACGGAATCACGGAGAGCCAAGCAGGCCCCGAAACCGGCTGGTTGTCGTCAGTGCGGCCGAGGAGCTTGGTGCCATGGTTGCCGACGTAGGCTACGTCCAAAGCCAGATTCGAGCGGAGTGCCCGCTCGATGGACAAGTTCCAGGTGGTAACGTAGGGCGTGCGCAGATTTGGATCCGCAACGTTCAGGTCACAGGGAGCCCCTAATCGCCCTGTGCTGGCCGAAGTGGGATTTACGACGTCATTCACCTGCACGATCGGACTGCAATTGTGCAGCGCCGCGCTCGGGAAGATCGAGGTGGAAGCATTAGTTGCGGGACCATCCCACTTCACTGCCGAAATTGTTCCGAGTGACGCTGAGTAAGAAACCACACCGACGTCCCGGGTGCCGCCCGGCGTGAGGAGTTTGCCGGGACAGTTCGTTGTGGCACCGGCAGGAATTGTGGCGGTGACAGGAGCGGAACATCCAATGATCCACGACGTGGGATTCCCGCCAAGTGCCGGAGCGTTGTTGACCTCCGAGTAGGTGCGCAGAGTGATCAGCTCGTAAATCACGCTGCCGCCCGCGCGCACGACTGTCTTGCCATTGCCGCTCACGTCCCAGGCGAACCCCAGGCGTGGTGAGAAGTTGTTGTGATCGCCCTTCTCGATAGCTGGGATCTGAATCCCTTCCTGAACGATTCCCTGCGTCGGATCGAACCCGCCGAGGAAGTGGTTGCTATCGGTTGGAACGGTGTTGAGATCGTAGCGCACGCCAAGGTTCAGCGTTAATCGCGGACGTATGCGGTAGTCATCCTGCAGATAGAACGCCAGCGCGGTGCGCGAGATGTGCGTGTTGGGGTTGCCGTAAAGCAGGGACGCCGTTTGTAACCCTCCGGAGGGCGATCCCGCTAATCCAGGGATGATGTTTGCGGGCACCGGATTCTCTCCCGCGATAAAAGCGGGCACTCCGTTGCCGTTCTGCCCAAAAGTGAAGCTACCCTTGCCAGACGCCCAGATGGCCCCGTTTTGATGTTCCAAAATTGAGATAGCCCCAAATTTTAGATCGTGAAGGCCGAGCAGGTAACTGGCTTGGTCGCTGAATTCCTTGGAGGTCATCGGGCCTTGGATCTCGGTCATGCGCGAGCCCAATGAGTAGAAGCCGTTAACGGCGATGGCGGGAAGTCCCGCATTCGAGGGGGTGGTGACGCCCGTCGGGATGCCCAACTGGGCGGCGGTGATACCGGTCTCGGTGTCGACGCCGATGGATGGCAAGTTCAAACTCGCGTAACCGAAGCGGAATGCATTGGCCACGCGGGAACTTGGGAGCCAAGTCCAGCTGCCGGCGCCCATCAAAGCAAATGTCGAAAAGTCCGTTCTCCATATGGGGTTGGGGTTCGTCGAGCCGTCGGGGCCATATCCCTCACCCTTAATAAGGAAGCCGCTGATATTGTGCTTGTCGCTCAAGTGATAATCGACCTTGGCCAGACCACCCAATTCAGAGGTGGTGGTTTGGGTATTGGGGAAGTAGGCGCTGATTCCAAAGGCGGGATTTGCAGTCGCGCCGTGGTCGTTGCCCCCATGGGGAACGAAAAAGTTGGGATTGGGGTACTTCGGTCCAGGCGAACAGTCCGGATTCAAACCGAGCATGGACAAGGATTGCGGGCTGCGACTCCCAGCCGGAAGAGCCAAGCAGGCCAGGATGAAATGGTTGCTAGCGTCCGGCGTTCTGCTGCCCGCCACGGAATTGGGAATGGCGGTGCACGCGTAGGTTCCGCTTGTTGTACAGGAGAGCATGCCCGGGTCCGTGAACGGGGCAGGGGTGCTATTCGCATTTCCTATATCCATCAGCCGCTCTTCATATCCAAGAAAATAGAAGAGCTTGTCTCTCTTGATCTTCCCACCGACCGTGGCGCCAAATTGATTTACGTCGGAGTTGACCTTGGGCTGA
>PLJR01000033.1 GCA_003140295.1 Acidobacteriota bacterium | reverse complement strand
TTTCATGGAGGCGGCGGCTTTCACGGCGGTGGCGGGGGGCACGGTCGCTGACACCTGCCCCAGCGTTGGTTATTGTGGGTCCGTTGTGTGAGTTAGTCTTGGAACAGAGAACCCAAGGAAGCAATTCGTGCTCCGTCGCAATCTCATCCTCGGAGCGTTGTTGGCGTTAAGCTTGGGAGGACCGGCGTGGTCCCAACATGCCCGAGGAGGCGGGTCGCACGGTGGCGGTTTCGGACACGCAGGTGGAGGTCGCGCGAGCCACGGCCATCGAGATGGCGGGTCTCATCTCAATTCGCCTGGGATGCATCACCGCGCTCCTTTCGGTCCGGTCTTCTCTTTGTTCGATCGCTTTCACAATCGGAACGCTGTTCGCACCTGTGAGTCCTTCAGTCCTGCATGTGGCGCTGGAGTATACGGTGTGGTTGGTTGTGGTTTCTGGGATTGGCGCTGTCGAAAAGTCGAACGCCTTACAACCGCTACAGCGATCCCAGCCATAACGTCTGCAAGGCCGCTCCAGAATGATTTGGCGTCCTCAAACGATTCGCCCGGGATGCAGTCAGTTTCCCAGAGCAGCTCTCGGGCCGTGACCGTGATTTGGCTTAAAGGCGGATATAGTTATGGATTGGTTGATTACTGGGTTCAAGATGGTTTATTCCATTACCGTACCACCTATGGTGGTGAGAACAGCGTTCCCCTTGATCGGATTGATTTCGAGCGCACCGCCGAAGACAACTCGCAGCGGGGCATCTACTTCAAGCTCAACCCCGAAGGCGCACACGCCACCGATTAACCTAGACCTGTCGCCACGCCGATGAAACTTCAAAGATATTTGCTAAGCCGCCATATAGCTATAGTGGCCTTCGCATTGGAGGACAGCCACCGCGGCCGCTAATGACGGCACCACAATGACGCCGGGGACGGCATGATCGACCATGTCTTTGGCAACCTCCTCCGGCTGCACGGATAGATTATTTTGCTTGGTCAACGCGCGCGCCGACTCCTCAGTGGAAGTGTGGCAACTGACGAAGCGGACGCCGCGGGATTGCAAGGCCTGCACGCTGAAATCTTGATAGAGAGAACCTTCGTTGCTGGGATCTTCGGAGGCATAGTGCGATGACGCATCGGCCATGTTGGGATAGAAAATGTTGCGCAGGGCCGGCTGGCCCGTCTTCGGGTCGTTGACCTTGGCCCATTCCCCAACGTGATATTTCTGCCAGACGTAGTCGCTATAATTTGCCATGTTGGCTGGCCCGTTCAGCGCGCAAACGACCTGGATCTGGTCGGTCGGTATTCCGTGCCCAAATTGAAGACCGTTGAGTGAGTTTTTGGTATTCCCCGGCGTGCCAATCCGTCTTTTGCCAGACGTACTGGGCGCGTACCGGTTTGCTCCACATTGCGGATACTGCGGTCGCGGCTGCCCCGCCCAGAAGCGTGCGACGCGAAAACTCTGTCATAACTGTATCTCCTTTAGGGATGCCCCGTCCTCGCCTTCTTACTTTGGAGTGTGCGGATGTTAGGCTGCATTCTCGATTTCGCCAAGAATTAGGAACGCCTGGCGAGTGCTCGGGCGGAACGGTAGCCGAAGGGGAACTCCAGCCTAGCCCGAGATTTCGAGCCCGCGCTGGTCGTAGAGCTTAATTTCCCACGTGAACGTAACCGCGAAGTTGCAGATTGACCAGCGTGGTCAACGCCCAGAGATCGAGCTCGATTTCCGGCTGAATCACCTTCGGATCGATTTTGTTTGCCAGCACCGCCTGCCCGCAAACGCGAAAATCAACGCCAGCCTTCTTCATCGTCTGAATGAGCGCGATGTTGGGATTGTCATGTCCAGCGTTGCGCGCCTTAAACGCTTCCTTATTTTGGACGATCTCGGTTGCCTGCTGGTGGAACACGACGGCGATCATTCGATGGTCGGCCGGAACGCCATGCTTGGCGAGTGTATTGAAGTATCGCGCGACCACTTCGAGGCCGGGATTCACTTGGTCGACTTTCGGAGCCGCCTTGGAGATATCGAACACAACCTTGTAGGTCATATTCGGGTCGGGCATCTCTTTCATGCCGGGTAGTTCCTTGGCCGCTTCGTAACCAGGTATCGGCGAGGGCTGTGCGGATTGTGCAACCGCCGAGCCGGAAAGTCCAATCAAGACGGCCAACAGGACGGCACCACCAGACCATAAACTTATCATTGTAACTTTTCGCATCGTTACCTCCCCTCAATAAGAGATCTCCATCCTTCTTAAACCGTGCCAAAACGGACGCATGAGTGACCATCACTGACCGAATGTCTAAGCTCGGCCCTCGCTCGATGGTGGAACAATTCCCTTAATCCTCATGTAAGCTACCATCTGTCCGTACATCTCGTTGTCGTGGGTAACGTTAAAGAACAGCACGCCGAGCTTGGTCTTACTTTGGCCCATTACTTTCACTGTCTGGGTCCCGGCGGCATCGGTCATCGAATCGTAAACAGGATCGCAATAGTCGAATGAGGCCTTGAGCGCGGCAGTAAGATCGGCCTTGGACGTCTTCCCAGCGGCCATTCCGCGCTTCATCTCGCCTTTGACCGCTCCACAGAACATGGTTTGCACGTCCGCAATGTGGGCAATCATCTCTCCATAGGTGCGCACCTCCGGCGTAGTCCGGAACGAGTAGTTCTCCTCCGGCATCTTATCGGCAGACTTCAGCAGTATATTTTTGATACTCGTATAATCCCGCTTTGCGTCGCCAGTCAGAGGATTGGACTGTGCCTTGAGGTTCACGGCGCCACCAATCATCATCATTAAAATCAAAGCACAGAAACGGTTCATGATGGGTCCTCCTCCAAAAGATGTTTGACTTATTTGCCTTGCAATGTCCAAAAGCGCTGAGTTCCTTCTCCAATCGGCGTACCCTGTTGTTGCCTCAATGGAGCTATTGCCTGACTGCGATGTCTTCGCCTTCGCTCCGTATTTGTTCTTCGCCAATGCCAAGGCTCGCGAACCTCGCGTCCGCGACTCTGACCAACCCTTATCGCTTGTGTGTTTGGCCATAGTCGATGGCGAATTGCTTGAGCGCCGAACTGGTCAGGCCGAGCGCAGTCGCTTCTTTTGTGGCGCGGTCAACGTCCCAATGATCGACCGCCAGCCGCTTGATGAACCACATCGTGGCGGCGCGGCCACCTCCCGCGCAGTGGATGAATGCAGGCTCGCTGCCTTTCACGGTGATGGCTTCCAGAAACTTGTCGGCGGCGGCTGGATCGGGGGCAGCGCTATTAAAGGGAATGTGATAGTAGTGCAGACCGATGGCTTCGGCGGCAGCGCCCTCGGCTTCGACGTTCGCGCCGGGCTCATTCGATTCCCGCAAATTAATGATCGAAACGAAGCCCATTTTCTTGATTTCGGGGACCGCCTCGACCTTAATTGCGCCCGAGCAGGCGACGGTGGTTTCGGCACGAGCCAAATTCACAATGCCCGGCACCGTTTCCTTGGTGACCTCCTGTGCCGCCAGCGGTGAAGCTGCCATCGACGCGGCCAGGATTAAACCAGCGGAGAGGAAAAGAGATTTCATGGTAAGCCTCCTTGCATCACGACATCACGACTTCACCAGACCCCGAGATCACGCCCACGGTCCAACCAGTGTCATTATGCAATATAGGGACCGGCAAAGCGAGTCTCGACCCCCGCGTCTCAACCCTGCCTTCCGACCGGCGTCTCAACCGGCGTCTCAACCACGAGACCGCAGAGACGCAGCCGACACGAGGGCGCCCGACGGCCACCGGGAAAATGCGGCCATCACGGCGTCCCCTTTTTTCCAAACACCTCCAATCATTCACTGCTCGCCTCCAAACCTATATTCATCCCCAAGCGAGACGCAATTCCAAAGCGCAGCGCGGTGCGTGCTATGATGGCGCGCGCAGTCCGCAGAAAATGCCATTCCATTTGGGGGATCACGTGGACATTCGAACCGAATATGTAACCTTGAACGTAAGTGATGGCACATCCATGCGCGCGTATGTCGCGGGCCCCAGCGGGCCCGGGGCGAAAGCGGGTCTACTCGTCATGCAGGAAGCCTTCGGAGTGAACGCGCACGTCCGCGGGGTTACGGAACGTTTTGGGCGCGAGGGCTACCTGGCCATCGCTCCCGAACTGTTTCATCGCACGGCCCCTGGGTTTGAGGGCCGCTACGACGATTTTCCCTCGGTGATGGGACACATGCAGGCGCTGCGAGATCCTTCGATGGAGGTGGATTTCCGCGCGGCGCACGACTGGCTGCGTGCCAATGGAGCAGGAGACAATTCAGCGGCAGTCGGCTTCTGCATGGGCGGGCGTGCAGCCTTCCTCGCCGCCATGACCCTGCCACTAAAATCCGCCGTATCGTTTTATGGCGGAGGCATTGCGCCCTCGCAATATGGGGCCGGGCTGCTGGGCCGCGCGAGCGAGTTGCGTGCACCGGTGTTGCTGTTCTGGGGCGGACGCGATCAGCATATTCCCGCCGATCACGTGCGGGCTACCACCGAAGCGTTGCGGGCGGCCCAGAAGAGTTTCGTTAACGTGGAGTTTTCCGACGCCGACCACGGCTTCTTCTGCAACGAACGGGCGAGCTACAATCCGGTGGCCGCCGCGGAAGCCTGGCCATTGACGCTGGCGTTCCTGAAGACCAACACGTCGGCCCGCGGACAAGGCGCCGCGGCGCGTTCCTGACCTCGCGCGATGTTCCTTTGGTGCAAAATATCGGGGCGCTGCATTTCGCGTCCCCAATCTAAAATCTCAAACAGCGAAACGCCGGCAATTTTGCGGGAACCGAAATTGGTGGGCGGGGGATCGTGAGGGTCACGAGGACGTGGACCTCGCCTGCGCATCGTCTACCTCCGCAGCGTCCATGCTGCCGGCAGGCTGGCGGACGGGTGACCCAGGCGCCGCGGCGCGGAGGTATTGGACGGGCCAGGACAGCGGGTAGCCGAGCTCTTGCGCGGCACGCTGCGGCCAGTAAGGATTGCGGAGCATTTCGCGCGCCAGGACCACGAGATCGGCCTGCCCGGTGCGCAAAATCTGTTCGGCCTGCGGGGGTTCGGTAATCATTCCCACCGCGGCCGTCAAAATTTTGGCATCGCGCCGGATTTGTTCGGCGAAGCCCACCTGATAATTCGGGGCGATGGGAATTTTGGCGCTGGCGATATTGCCTCCCGAGGAACAATCCACCAGGTCGACGCCCAGACGCGCGAGTTGGCGGGCCAATTCCACCGACTGCTCGACATCCCACCCGCCTTCGACCCAATCGGTAGCCGAAATGCGAATAAAAAGAGGGCGCCGTTCGGGCCAGTTCAGGCGTATAGCCTGGACGACTTCACGAACGATGCGGGTGCGGTTTTCAAACGATCCGCCGTAGCGGTCGGTGCGCAGGTTGCTGAAGGGTGATAAAAACTCGTGAAGCAGATAGCCGTGAGCGCCGTGGATCTCAATTACCCGAAACTCCGCTTCATGCGCGCGACGGGCGGCTTCGCCGAACGCGCGAACGACGGTGCGGATGCCATCCTCGGTGAGCGCGGTGGGCATGGGGTACTCGGGAGAAAATGCCAGCGCGCTGGGGGCCACCACTTCGCTCCAGCCGCCTTTGCTTACGGGCAGCTTGCCGCCGCCGTCCCACGGACGCGCGGTGCTGGCCTTGCGGCCCGCGTGCGCGAGTTGAATGCCCGCGGTGCTGCCTTGCGCATGCAGGAATTTTACGATGCGGGCAAGCGGTTCGGCATGCGCGTCACTCCACAGGCCCAGGTCTTGCGGGCTGATGCGGCCCTCGGCTGTTACGGCGGTGGCTTCGGCCATCACCAAGCCGGCGCCACCGACGGCCCGGCTGCCGAGATGTACCAGGTGCCAGTCATTCGCGAAGCCGTTCTCGCACGAATACTGGCACATGGGCGATACCACGATGCGGTTTTCGAGG
>PLJR01000381.1 GCA_003140295.1 Acidobacteriota bacterium | reverse complement strand
TTTTGAGACCGACGCCGCCCCCGTGCGACAAGAATCGTCCCGCGGCAAGAGTCGTTGTGCCACAAGGGTCGTTGTGTGACAAGAATCGTTGTGGGGCAAAAGTCGTTGTGCGACAGGGGTCGTTGTAGGTCGCGGCTCCAGCCGCGACATTAGCCGCCGCGTCAGCGGGGCTTTAAAGCCCCTGTCGCGATTCGCCCCCGACTATATCCTCCCGCCATCCCTCAGCCAGCTTGCCAAGCCGCGATTTATTCATTATAGTTGAATAAATGGCCCAACGAGACTATCTCGGCAATTTCGAGCTGATGGTGATGCTGGCACTGATGCGTCTGGGCGAAAACGCCTACGGAGTGCCCATCTCCCAAGAGATTGAAGAGAGAACTGGCCGCGAAGTTGTGCTCGGCAGTGTATACGCCGCGTTGGAACGGTTGGCCGAGAAGGGCTTGGTGTCCTCGGATTTGGGTGAATCCACCGCCGAACGCGGTGGACGAGCGAAAAGATATTTTCGCGTCACTCCTAAGGGACTCCGAGAAGTTCGCCACGCCCAGGCAGCGCTAAAGAACCTGTGGCAGGGTCTGCCCCAATTGGAAGGAGGGCCGGTATGAGAACCTCAAATCCGCCCATCGTCGCGACCTGGTTGTTGGAGCGCCTGTACACAGGTGACGAGAGTGAATCCTTGATTGGGGATCTCGCGGAATGCTACGGCCACCGCCGTTCCGCGGCGTGGTATTGGCGACAGGTGCTCGCAGCAATCGCACTGTCATTTTGCAGGGAAGCCCGCGGCCACATTTTGCTCGCGATCAGGGCCGTAGTTACCGGCTGGGCGGCCTTCTTCATGTTTCGCTTCATTTCTTTCGGAATGCTAGCCCGCTTTCATCTCCACTTTTTGGGCAGTGCCACTGGCGTCCCTCTCACATGGCTGATCTTTTGGTCGCCAATCTGGATTGCCAGCGGCTGGTTCTTAGCCAGCCACCACCGGCCGCACTCGGCATTCATGCTACTGGCATTCTCCGCGTCCGTCCTGCTTTGGGGCCTGCAGAGACTCCCATGGGACCTCCAGTTGTTATTTGACGCCATGAGCAATCCGAGATATGTCGCGCAATCGGCAGTCGACCTGATGGAGCTGACCCTGCCGCCCATCTGCATTGTCCTCGGCGGATTGTTGGCCGGTCTTTCAAAAACGAGCCCTTCTGCCCAAGAAAAGCAGCACGTAACCTAGCTCATTTGTTGGGGGCTTCATGACCCAGAATCAGTCCCGAAAAAAAAGTGGACACCCGATGAGTGATCGTCGCGGTATCGTCCCGCGTCGCGGTCGATGAAGCCCACGACAACATCCACACAAGAGGCGGCTTCAGTCGGTCGTGTAACGCAGAGGTTAATGCGCACCTGAAAGAACCAGGCGATCCATCACGGAGGTAACAATTACGCCGCGACCGGCGGAAAGGCCAGGACCCGCGTCTCCCAGTACCTGGGGCAACGTGTCCATACCCGGCACCCGAGCTGGCGCAATCGTCTCGCTCGGGCTAGCCGTCCTTGCCTGGCTGGTGATTCCCATCGCGCGTCCATTCATTCTAGGCGCCGCCGGCCTCGGCTCCGTCATTGGCTTGATCCTCCGGTGGAAGCACAGCAAGTAGCCGTACCTGCTGGTTTACGTTTCCGCAATAGTTGGTTTTGAGACCGACGCCGCCATCGTGCGACAAAACAGCACGACCAGAATCGTTGTAGGTCGCGGCTTCAGCCGCGACATTAGCCAACGCCTACATGGGGCTTCAGCCCCTGACGCCTATTGTGACATTTCCGTGCGCTTGTTCTCGCACCATCGCGATGCCAAGAGCCACCTTCCGACAACCATTTAATAGGCGGTGGCTTCATAACAACACCCACTTGTACTGGTAATGGTTCGCTGCTAAAGGCCAATCAGTCTAAGCTCAGTCCGATGAGCAGGTTTTCATCTCTTATGGTCGCTCTGGCCGCGGCGGCAATCCTGGCCACTGCGGTTGTTGAATCTTTGGCTCAAATCGCGACAATCTCTGATCCGCAGCAACCAGCGCCGGTGATGTCCAGGTTGTCGCCACCAATCTATCCTCCCCTGGCAAAACAGGCGCGTATTGCAGGTGATGTAAACCTCGTTCTTGCTGTCCGGCAGGATGGAAGCATTTCATCGGCGGTAGCGGCAAGCGGTCACCCGTTGTTGAAGCAAGCTGCATTAGTCAGCGCCCAGCAATCGCGCTTCGAATGTCGAAATTGCAGCGAGATCGTAACTTCGCTGCCTATTGTTTACAGTTTCCAGCTCGGTCCTACCGAATATTGCAGCGCAACAGTAGCCGCCCCCACAGTGACCGCGAACCGGAGCAGCGTCACCCGCAGGTTCTGCAGTTGCAGAACCACATCACGGTGATAGACCAACCCATAGGAACTTGCGATATGGCTTCCATACTGGGACTGAAAGTTCGTTCCGCGAAATGCCTCTATTTGTGGAAATGTGGAATTCGCTACATCCTCTGACAGCGAGCCGAGCGTGTGAACCGGGGAAATAAGAGTTGCGAATCCGCGTTAAGAAGCCGACCCAGGCAGCCGTGATCGTTTCCATTATCGCACTTGCGAGTACCAAGCTGATGGATTTGAGTAGCTGTGACACCCAGCAGGTGTTGTTACGTTTACTCTCATGCGTAAAAGCCCTCCATTCTCAGTCTCGCCCAATTGTATTCGAACGCTCCATTCGAATACCACACAAGTAATCATAGACTTATATTTACTATCATGTTATAATACCATATGATTCGGCCCGCTGAGTACGGTACTCCGCTCTGTGCTATCGCCTCGCGAAATAGCGTCGCTGACCCTCGGTTGCGCTCAAAAAACGCGCAAATCGCGCTCCAGAACTCCAACAGATCCATCAGCTTACAAACGCCTCATTTTTCAAACCGCCCGGAATCAAACACATGCAAACTGCACGGGGGTATAGGCCTGATTTCTCAACTGAAAGTTCGAATGCCCCTGGAATGCATCGACCAGTCGAGTGCGGCCGGAAAAGTCGCGCGCAAGAGCAAGATAAAAATTATGGAACTAAAACAAACGCCAACCCCTGCGTTGACAAATTTGCGCCAATCCCTTAGGGTTATCGATTGTCTCTGGACGGAAGGGTGTGACTGAACGAAATGGCGACGCATATTCCCAAAGGCCGGGAGGCCGAAAGCTTGATGCAGGGACCCAACTGGGTCGTCGTGGATGCTGCCGGACAGGTGCTGGGCCGGCTCGCCACCACCATCGCGCGCGTCTTGATCGGCAAGGATAAGCCCAATTTTACGCCCTATATGGATTGCGGCGACCACGTCGTAGTCATCAACGCGCAGAAAATTCGCCTCACCGGCAATAAAATAGAAGTCAAACTGTATCGCAGCCACAGCGGCTTCCCCGGCGGCTTAAAGGAAGTTCCCGCCAAACGCCTTCGCGATCGCCGGGCGGATTGGATGGTCCGCGAAGCCGTTCTCGGCATGCTGCCGAAGAACAAGCTGCGCGCGCGCCGCGCCCGCAAGCTGCGCATATACCTGGATGATAAAGGCCTGGCGCGCCATGCCGGCCAGAAACCGCAGCCGCTCGCTCCCTAACACCCCCGGTTCAAAATCGACCGGTTCATAATCGGATGAGCGCTCGCAACAGGCAATATTTTTCTCGTTTCGTGATCGTGGTCTCAAGATTTGAGGAGGGCAGTTGAGTTCCAGCACACAGCCGGTACAGGGCCAAGCGAAAACACATTTTTACGGCACGGGCCGCCGCAAGAACGCCGTCGCCCGCGT
>PLJR01000282.1 GCA_003140295.1 Acidobacteriota bacterium | reverse complement strand
AATACCATGTGCCTGCTGAGCACCCTTGGAGGAAGCCTTGGAAGCGGACATTTCTATCTTGCGAAAAACCGGACATTTCTACTTTGCGTTGACAGGATTCGCCGGTAATTGTCTCGTTGGCACATGATATGCGGTTGAATTGGCAAATGGGATGTTCGCGTTTGGTGCACGCGAATAGGAGAACAACCTGGCATTGGTGATATTCAGCGACATTGCGCGATTCTGGGACAGCCGATCACCAAATCGAAAGTTTCAAATGGCGCGTAGAGCGGTCCGGATCTCCACTTCGTTTGGCCGATCGGAATCGAATCGGTCGTGCTGCCAAAGCTTGTCTGCAACGGTTGCTTTTGGGCAGGGCTCTTCGAAGCCCCACTCTGGACGTTTTAATTTTTTTTTCGTACCCCTTGCATTCCGGGGAAATTCGCGTTAGCGTCCGCAACCGTTTTAGCAGCCGCACCACCGGGACCGCAATCGGCGGCTAGCCCAGCTTGGAGGTGCCGAGTTGGCAGCAAACCGTAACACTCAAAACTATAGCTATAACGACTGTTTGAGTTGGAGATTAGTGATTGCGCTAGTCATGACGGTAGTTATTACCTGTGCGCCCGTCCAGCAGGCGAACGCTGGCACAAGGCCCAGATCACATCTGCTGATGGCCCAAAATGTGATGGGTGGCGCTCCAGCCGACCAGGACACATTCGACGCCGTGCGGTTTCTGCAGCATGCAACGTTTGGTCCCACGTTCGGGGACGCCGGGCAACCAGCGTCGGTGACGCATGTGGTACAAGTCGGCTTCGACGCTTGGCTGAACGAGCAGTTTGGCACCCCGCCTATGTATCCCAACGGCAGCAATTATGCCGATTTGCCATTCGTTACCGACCTGGCGGACCCAAGCTGCGTTGCGACCTGCCTCCGGGACAATTATTCGATGTATCCGCTGCAAAAGGAGTTTTTCGAAAACGCGATAGAGGGATCCGACCAGTTGCGACAGCGGGTGGCGTTCGCACTTAGCCAGATTTTCGTGGTTTCAGCACAAGAAGCGACGCTCAATAAGGGCAGCTGGATGACACCGTACCTGCAGCTGCTCGATCGAGATGCCTTCGCAAATTTCCGAAGCTTGCTGTACGACATCAGCGTAAATCCCGCCATGGGCCGCTATCTCAATACGCTCGGGAACGTAAAGACCGCACCGAATGAAAACTACGGCCGCGAAGTACTGCAACTCTTTACTATCGGGCTCAGCCAACTGAATTTGGATGGCACGTTACAGCTGGATAGCCATGGCAATCCGATCCCAACTTATGATCAAGCGACGGTGACCGCCTTTGCGCGGGCGTTCACAGGGTGGAGTCTGGCAACGGCCCTGGGCCCCGGCATGTCGAATTACCGTGATCCGATGGTGGTGCACAACGAAACTCTTCATGATGGCAGCCCCAAGCAGCTACTGCAGTATGCCGGCGCAGCGAACAACGGACTATTGGCAGGCGGTAAAAGCGCAGAAGCCGACATGAATGCGGCGCTTGATAATATTTTCCTCCATCCCAACGTCGGACCTTTCATCGGGCGAATCCTGATTCAGCATCTGGTGACGAGCAATCCCAGTCCGGCGTATGTGTCACGCGTGGCCACAGCTTTCAACGATAACGGGGCAGGGGTTCGGGGCGATTTGGCTGCGGTAATCCGTGCAATCCTGCTTGATCCGGAGGCCAATTCCAACTCTCCGAGTACGAGCTTTGGCCACCTGATGGAGCCTGTGCTGTTCATTACGACCGCCCTGCGGGCGCTCGGACTTGGCGGGCCGCCAGTAACGACGGATTTCGTGCTCGGCGAATCCTATCTTACGCCGGGGCAAGCTGTGCCCCTCGCTATGGGGCAGGACCTGTTCCGTGCCAACAGTGTATTTAATTACTATTCGCCGAACTACGTTCTGCCGGGAACGGGTCTGAAGGCGCCAGAATTTCAGCTTCTGGACACGGCGAGCGCGTTCGCTCGAGCCAATTTTGTTGAGCTGGTCGTGTATCACAAGATGACGGTAAACACGAACCGGCCCCAGGGTACTTGGCTCGATTTGTCGCTTCTGGAGCCTCTGGCCACGGGAGACGGGTCGGCACTCGTGAACGAGCTCAACCTTCGCCTGTTGCATGGGGACCTGTCGGATGCCTTGAAAGCTACAGTCCTGGGTGCCCTCGCCCAAATGCCCTCGGGGACCACTGCCCAGCTCTTGGCCCGCGTGCAAGAGGCTGCGTATTTGATGGCCAGTGCGTCCGAATTTCAGGTGAGGAGGTAAGCAATGACTAAAACGAGAAGAGAATTCCTGCATCAAGCTACCTGTGGCACGCTCAGTGCCAGCGCACTCCTGGCCGGGCTCGGGCGCTTCGCGCTGATTGACGCCCTTGCCGCGCCGACGCCAGGCAGTGGAGGTGGGTACCGCGCCCTGGTATGCATATTTCTGTATGGCGGAAATGATTCCAACAACGCCGTAATCCCCTTTGATGACTACCAGCTTTATGCCAACGTGCGTGGCGGCTCGGGCATCGCCATACCGCAGACCAATTTGCTGCCCATCTCACCGCCAAGCGCCGGGCGCCAGTTTGGGTTTCACCCGTCGTTAGCGGAGCTGCATACTCTTTGGAATAACAAAAATCTTGCAGTGCTGTGCAACTTCGGCACGCTGACCAATCCCCTGACCCAAAGCCAATATCTAGCTGGCGTGGCTCGGCCATACCAGCTGTTTTCGCACTCCGATCAGCAAAATCAGTGGCAGACGGCATACTCCACAAATCCGATTGGCACGGGATGGGGCGGACGCGTGGTGGATGAGACTTCCGCAATCGGCAGCGACGGCCGCTTCCCGGTGATTGCGTCGGTTGCGGGAGTTTCCGCCTTCAGCACCGGAGCTAACACACGTCCGATCGTATTGTCTCCGGCGCCTACACCCCTAAGCCAGACGCTGAAGCTTCTAAAGTCGGACCAAGGATTACTAGACGCTTTGATGGAAGATTCGGCAAGCGTGATGCCCACCCTGATCCAAAGCGCGGCAAAGGTGACCTCGCAGGCCGTCGACAATAGCCTGCTGCTGACAACCAACCCGACTCTGACCACGGTGTTCCCGAACACATCTCTTGGGAACCAATTGCAGCAGGTCGCCAAGCTGATTAAGCTGGCCACCGCAGACTCAAGCTTGGGGCTCAGCCGGCAGATCTTCTTCTGTTCTCTTGGAGGATTTGACACCCATTTCAATCAGGGCAACATTACCGGCGTGCAGGCAAGTCTCCTTTCGCAGCTCAGCCAAGCAATGGCTGCATTCTACAATGCCACCGTCGAGCTTGGACTGGCTCCCCAAGTGACGACGTTTACCGCCTCGGATTTCAGTCGCACATTCAAGCCGGCACAAAGTGGAGCCGCCACCGGTACCGATCATGCGTGGGGCAGCCACCAGTTTGTGATGGGCGGGGGCGTTGTCGGGGGAAATTTCTACGGGCAGTACCCGAACCTGGAGCTTGGGGGCAGCGATGATGCCGACTCGGGCTCAAGTGCACGCGGAAGGTGGATACCCACAACCTCGGTCGATCAATATGCCGCGACGCTGGCCCTTTGGTATGGACTGCCTAGTTCCGAGCTCCCGGCTGTTTTCCCGAACATCACCAATTTTTCGACTTCATCGCTTGGGTTTTTGCTTTAGGTGAAGTCGCTGGTTGAGGAAGAACTGGCCGAATTTGTAAGAAGTTGCGAAAGGAGAACCGTTATGGGGAGACTATATCTTTGTGTACTAGCGGCTGCCGCGGTCGGCGCTGCGGTCTTAATTTCTCCGGTCGGCGCCCACGCAGACAGCTTGGCAGGCTCGGTCGGCATCAACTGGTTTTCCCCAAATACCGCTACGACATTCACGAAGGACACTATAGTGGTAGGTTCCTCTCTAAACTGTCCGGGTAGCTCCCCAATTTGCACAGGATATGGATTCGGAACTGAAACATTCAGCGTAGGATCGGCTGCCATTTCTTCTACGGTGGTGTACCCCGGTTCCTACAACAATGGTGCATTCAATGGCTTTGATTTCACCGGGCTGGCATTCCTCTCGGGCGGGTCATTGAGCGGTTTCACGCTGACCACTGATATAGCCGGATTGACTACTTCTAGCGTCACGTTCGGCCCGTCTAACATTGAAGTCAATCTGCAGAGCCTTCCGGTGACCGGCAATTTCACCCTTAATTTGCTCTCCGGCGGCCTCACGGCAGCGCCTGAGCCATCATCTCTGGTGCTGATGGCCCTCGGCGTATTGGGCCTGTTGAGCCTCGGCGCGGCCACACGAAAAATGGCGCATCACGACATTGCCTGAGGGTGGTGCCTGAGATTTTGAGGCGAAATCTACTGCAGAAGCCTCAATGAACAAGCGGCCACGGGCTCTGAATCGCCGGCGCTATCCGTTCTCGGAAGCGTGGGTTGTTTGGCGAGTCAGGTCGACGACTGCCAGACGGTCATTAGCCCCAGTGCGGCGGAGCATGGAGTGGATGTGGTTCTTAATGGTTTGCTCTGAGAGGTTTAACTGGGACGCAATTTCCTTATTAGTCCAGCCCTTGGCGATTAATGGGACGATTTGCTGCTGGCGCCGCGTCAGGCCGAGTTGCAGCTTCACCTGGATGGAAGGGAGGGGCAGCCGTTCATTTGAAATATGATTGAGCAGTGCCAAGCAGAGTCGTGGTGGGCAAAAGGCTTCGCCCTGAACAATCGTTCGGACCGCCGTCAGCACATCAGCTGCAGAACAATCCCGAAGAAGAAAGCCAATTGCGCCTTCTCGTACGGTCTCAAGAAAAGTCGCTTCATCTTCCTGCATGTCAACAATTAAGACTTTAAGGGCGGGGGAAAGGCGAAAAACCTGTCGCAGAAGTCTGCCTTCGGATGAGCCGCCGGGGTTTGTTTCAGTGATCAGAACATTTGGATTCGCCGCAGCAACCACGTCGGCGAGCTGCGACGTACAGGCGGACACGCCGCATATCTCAACGCAATCCTTGGCTTTGTTACGAAGCAGACGAGCGAGAGAATCCCGAAGGACCCGATTGCCAAGGGCGAGGAAGATTCTTATAGCCACGAACCGGGCCTCCCTCTAGGCGGGCCCGCCTCTGCTCAAGCCGACGGCGACCTATCCACGGACCCACGGGAAAAACTTACACTGATGATCGCACTAAGTTCAAGTGTTTTCTTGGAGATTGATAAAAGGTTCTAAATCCGGTTTATATCCCTGGCGCGGTTTTTCCGGGAGTTCGCGAGGTCCGGCCACAGATCTCTGCGTTCCGTTCGGCCAGTTTTCATTGCAGATTACAGATTCCAACCGATCACGCAGCGCAATTGCGGGAGCGCTGCTCGAGATGGAATGCGATCATGTTCGACAGACTGTGGCCGACGAGCCGCTTGGTACTTCTAGTACGGGGGATAGCTCACTGATGCGGTACTAGTAGGTACTCGCGCCGGGTTAATTTCACCGGCCCTTACGGTTCCGGTCCACACCTTATTTCAGGACTTTAATGAACATTCCCCGCGCCGCTGGGCCCGACTATAGTCGTGCGCTGATCGGAGCCTGAATCTATGGAACGTCCGGTTCGTGTTATGGTCGCTAACCAGCCGCGGCTGGTGCGCGAGTTGGTGTTAGAGACCATCAAGGAACAGGTGGACATTGAAGTCGTTGCCGAAGTTCAGAACGAATCAGACATCGCACAAGCGGTCGATGGGATGAAGCCCGATTTTCTGATCGTCACTCTGAGCGAGTCCGACAAATGTCCGCCAATTTGCGAAACTCTTCTCCTTCGTCATCCGCAAATGAAGGTCTTGGCTTTAGCTCCAGAGCGGAACAGTAGCGTGTTTTTTTTCACGGCCTTTGATATCCACGCGGTCCCAGTGGAAGCATCGGAGGAGGGGATTCTTAACACGCTGCGGGGCAAGAGCAGCCTAGTAGGAGGCTAAACGTGGGGTTGAGACGAAACCGCCGGGTGCACCAACGGCTCGCGACGGGGGCGGAAATTGCGCTCATTACAATCGGGTCTGCAACACTCCTGATTCCATGCCGCGCGCAGCAACAACCGTCGAACAACGTTGTAAACCGGGCGCCGGACTTGACGGAACGCAACCTAAGTCGCGTAGCTGCATCTGCAGCCGAAATCAAAAGCGTCCTCGTCGAAGATTCGGGGCTGATGGTCGAAGTAAAGCGTTGGATTGCGAAAGATGCAACCGCGCATGGACAAATCGTTGGCGATAAGGAGCTAACCGCTGACGGAATTTTTACCCGTTTGGAAACGGATGTTCAGTTTCGCTCGGTGGTCACGACGCTTGTCCAACAGTACGGGTACCTGGTTCCTAAGTTGAATCCGGAATCCGACATGGCTAAGGAACATCTATTGTTGGTTCAAGAGCGTACAAAATGGATCGCTGAGACTCAGGAGGAAGAGCGCGTACAGGCGCGACAGCGTTTGGCTGCCGCGCAAGCCGCTTCCCAAAACGGTGGGGGGCAACCGCAGGGCAATCCGCGCTGTGACTCGTCGAACAGTCCAGGCTGCAACGGATCACAAAACGGCTTGCCGGCTTCGGAACGGCAGTTTCCGGCTGAAAATTCGCCGTCGATGACCTCTCCGGGGAATCCACGTAACGCCCCGGCTGGTGGCGGTGACACGCGGACGCAACTTACTGAAATGCAAGACGGCTCCTCGCAATTTCTGCCTCTGACAGGTTCAAACGATGGACTGCTAGAGGCCTCGTATGGATATGGGTCTCGCCCAAACTTTTCTAGTCCCAATGGTACTAACGGAAGCCCGTTGAGCATGGGGCAACAGGGCAATGAAGGCAGCTTGTCCAATCGGTATTCCACGACTTTTAATGGCGGCGCATCCCCGATGGGCGGGGGCGCTAACGGCGAAATGGAATTGAATGCCAGTAACGAATTGGCGGACCTGAACGGCTCCAACAATTTGACGGCCGAAGCGATGATGAATAGCTCTTCCACGCAACTGCAGCTTGTCGGCCGGCCGCCCATTAACGCAGAATTGTTGCAATCCCCCGAAATGTTGCGCAAGAGAAGCCCGTACAGCGATATTCCCTCTCTTTACGATATGTATATGCAGGCTGTGCCGCGCCCCGCGGTGCCGCAGCGATTCGGGTTGGCAGTATTCGAGAATGGAACCAGGGACCTGCAAAGGATGCCCATGGATATGCCAGCCGGGCCAGATTACGTCGTTGGGCCGGGCGATGGGTTAACCGTTAACCTCTGGGGAGGCGTATCTCAGCGTCTGTCCCGGGTTGTCGATCGGGAGGGCCGGATCACCCTGCCGGAAGTTGGTCCGATTCTGGTAAGTGGTAAGAGCCTCGCTGACTTGCAGCAGAGTCTACAGCAAGTACTGAGATCGCAATTTCGCGATGTGTCAGCGGACGTTTCGCTTTCCCGCCTGCGCACCATTCGGGTGTACGAAGTAGGAGATGTAAGTAACGCGGGCGCTTACGACATCAGCTCGTTGTCGACGCCTTTGAATGCTTTGTTCGCTGCGGGCGGCCCTACGTCGCGAGGATCTATGCGGATCCTCAAGCATTACCGTGGCGCCCAACTCGTTCAAACTGTGGATGTTTACGACCTATTGCTCCACGGGGTAAAGACTAATCTGCAAAGGTTGGAAAATGGCGATACCGTGCTCGTGCCTCCGATTGGATCACAAGTTACCGTAGAAGGCATGGTGCGGCGTCCGGCGGTTTACGAGCTGAAGGACGAAAAAACGCTGGCGGATGTGCTGGAACTGGCAGGGGGCCTGTTACCTGCGGCGACGCTTCGGCACGTTGAAGTAGACCGAATTGTGACGCACGACAAACAAACCATGTTGAGTCTGGACATTCCTGAAGGCAGCGATAGCGCGGAAGTAACGACGAAACTCGAATCGTTCGAGATTCATGATGGCGACCAGATTCGGATTTTCCCGATCGCGGCATACAGCCAGGACGCGGTTTATGTCGAGGGCCACGTCATACGCCCGGGGAAGTATTCCTATCGCCAAAACATGCGCCTTACCGACGTGATTTCATCGTACAAGGATTTGCTTCCGGAGCCTTCCACGCAATATGCGGAGATCATTCGCCTCAACGAGCCTGATTTCCGGCCGAGCGTCGAGAGTTTCGATTTAGCTGCAGCTTTGGCAAATCCTTCCCAAGCTCCTCTATTGCATCCGCTCGACACCATCCGGGTTTTTGGCCGATTCGATTTCGAAAGTGCTCCCACGGTTTCGGTGTTGGGTGACGTTCGAGCACCGGGGACTTATCAGACCTCCGGAACGATCCGGCTTACTGATGCGATTCATTTGGCTGGTGGACTTTCCCCTGAAGCGGAAAAAGCGGACGCGCAGGTGTTCCGCTATCTATCGGACGGGAAGTCGGAAATTCTCAGCGTTAGCCTGAGCGACGCACTGGCAGGCAATCCTGTATCGAACATCATCCTGCAGGCGCGAGACAGATTGCTGATTCATCGTAATCCCGAAGATGTAGAACCGGCGACGGTCTATATCGAAGGCGAAGTCGCGAATCCGGGCCGTTATCCTTTAATGATGAATATGCGGGTCGCTGACCTGGTGCGCGTCGGTGGTGGACTCAAAGCCAGTGCTGATACACAATCGGCCGATCTGACCAAGTATCAATGGTCGGAGCAAATGAATTTGACTGCGGATCATGCGTCCATCGAACTGTCGGCGGCGCTCAGCGGAGAATCGAATGCGAATGCGGCTTTACACAACGGTGATGTGCTGACTATTCGGCAACGGGCCGGGTGGGATGAACTCGGCGCGTCGATCAGTGTCAAGGGGCAAGTGAATCATCCGGGAACCTACGGTATTCGGCCGGGAGAAAAACTCAGCTCGATTGTCGAGCGAGCGGGCGGATTTCAGCCAAACGCCTATCCTTACGGGCTCATATTGCAAAGGGATGAGGTCCGCGATTTAGAGAAGGTCTCTCAAGACGCCATGGTTTTGCGCATCAAGGACGTGGAGAGCAATTTAGAACTGATGCCAGAGAACAATCCCCGTCAGAAAGAAGCCAAGGAAATGGCGCTAGGGCAATGGCGCACAATGCTGGAACAGTTGAACGCCAACCCTCCAATGGGACGTGTTTCGGTCCGAGTCTCGTCCAACGTCAACCTGTGGAGAAACACTTCGGCGGATCTCGAAGTGAGGGCCGGGGATACGCTTATAATCCCCAAGAAACCGAGCTACGTGCTGGTGACGGGCCAAGTTTTGAACTCGACGGCTATCTCTTACCGGCCCGGTAAGAGCGCAAAGTGGTATCTCAGCCAAGCTGGAGGTCCCACACAGTTAGCGGACAAGAAGTCGATCATGGTGGTAAAGGCCGATGGTTCGGTACTGGGCGCAAAGAACGGGCTATGGACCGGCGAGTCGTTCAGTGCCGTTTTACAACCCGGTGACGCGGTTGTTGTGCCGGAAAGGGTATTTAGTGGGGGGATTCAGTTACAGACAATTTTCTCGGCCGCCCAATTGGCGACTTCCGTGGCGAGCACGATCTATATTGCTTTGCATTACTAGCGGGAAACCGGAATGAGGCGCTGGTGGGCTAGATTCGCTGTGACTTTCTGCGTGCTTACGACCGTCGCAGTGCTGGGTGCGCCAGGAACTGCGCGAGCTCAGAATCAGGCCGCGCCGGCAGCGGGACAAATCGGGGAAGCGCCAAAAGCCGAAGGAGCAAACGATAAGACTGATCCGCCGCCGTCAACGAGCCGAAACGCGAATGGCCTGGGAAAGCCGCTCGTGAGGAATCTGCTGTCCGACCAAGAAGCCATCTGGACGAGCCCCTTTCACCTTCGTTGGACGGATACCGATTGGTTGATTCCTCTGGCGGGGGTGACGGCAGGGTTTTTTGCGACTGACCACGCAGCCGTGAACAGCCTATCGAGCGACCCCCAGAAAACCAAGCGCTATGTCAGTTTCTCGAATTACGGCGTAGGCGCCTTGGCCGGCCTAGGAGCGGGAACCTACCTGTTGGGGAGGATTTCTCACGACGATCACCGGACCGAAACGGGGCTTCTAGCAGGAGAAGCCGCTCTTGACAGTCTGGCAGTCACGAGCGCGTTGAAATATTCATTGCGACGCGAGCGGCCCTTCCAAAATAAGGCGGGTCCTTTTTTTAGCGGGGGAGACTCATTCCCCTCTGATCATGCGGCTGTGGCGTGGGCAATTGCCGGAGTCGTGGCACACGAGTATCCCGGACCTCTTACGAAGATTTTAGTATATGGCCTGGCTACTGCCATAGGCGCGTCTCGAGTGACGGGACAGCAACATTTTCCGTCTGACGTGTTCGTCGGCGCTGCCATCGGATGGTTCACAAGCCAGTATGTCTACCGAGCGCACCATGATCCCGAACTTGCCGGCAGCAGTTGGGAAACTCTGTCGGAGCGTGCTGTGGACTCCGCGCAAAACCCCGGCAGCAAGGGTTCCCCGTACATTCCGCTCGATAGTTGGATCTATCCGCTAGTTGAGCGTCTCGCCGCCCTCGGGTACGTCCAAACTGCGTACTTGAGTTCGCGGCCGTGGACGAGGATAGAGTGCGCCCAAATGGTCGATGACGCCGGCTCACTGCTGGGACAAGACGAATCTGCAACCGAGGAATCTCAGAGTGTTTATCACGTTCTGCAGCAGGAATTCGCGGAAGACTTGAGCATCTTGCGTGGCGACCGCTCGGGCACTCTGCGTTTGGAGTCGGTCTACGCGCGAGTAAGAGACATTTCCGGTACGCCTTTGCGCGACAGCTATCACTTCGGCGAGACCATTATCAATGATTTTGGGCGCCCTTATGGGGAAGGAGTGAACGCCATATCCGGGTTCTCCGGGTGGGCGTCCTCGGGGCGTTTTGCGGTGTATGTGCGCGGAGAATACCAACACGCTGCGCCTTTACCTGCTTATCCCCAGCAGGCTGAGAATGTGATCGCGCAAGTGGATCAGAACCCGGTGCGAGCCGCTCAGCCCGTCGCGGCGATTAATCAGTTCACCCTGCTGGATACCTACGCCGCGATGAATGTAGACAACTGGGAACTCTCTTTTGGAAAGCAAAGCCTCTGGTGGGGCCGCGGCGAGGGCGGCGCCTTAATGCTCAGCGATAATGCCGAGCCGTTCGTGATGTTTCGTGCGAGGCAAACGGTGGCCTCCCACCTTCCCTGGATTTTTCGGCATCTGGGGCCCGTGGAAAGTGATTTCTTTTTCGGACAACTTGCGGGAAATCAATTCCCACCCAGGCCGTTACTCCACGGAGAAAAAATCAGCTTCAAGCCATCGACCAATTTTGAAATAAGCATCTCGCGCACAGCGGAGTTGGGCGGAGTCGGCCGCCCGCTCACGGCGGCAGCCGTATTCAACAGCTACTTCAGCGTGAAGTCTTCGGATATTTACGCGTTCAATGCCAGCCCTGGAAAACGTACGGTGGGCGGCGATTTTTCTTATAGAATTCCTGGCTTGCGCAACCGGCTCACATTATATGATGACGTGTTGTTGCCCGAAGATAACCCGACCAATCTGGACATGAACCCTTCCCCGATTTATGCCCCGCGGCGGGTGGCCATGCGGCCGGGAATCTACGTTCCGCGCGTGCCTGGGGTGCACAAGTTGGATCTTCGTGTCGAGGCCGTGTATACGGACCCGCCCACAGCGCGCAGTTTCGCCGGCCAATATATCTATTACAATAATTTTTATCGCGACTTATACACGAACAAGAATGTTCTCATCGGCGATTGGATTGGACGAGAAGGCACGGGATTTCAGGGGTGGACCACGTATTGGTTCACTCCTCGAACCACCTTGCAATTTGCATACCGCCACGCCAAAGTGGCAGCGGACCTCATCCCGAGAGGCGAGACCTTTAACGACGGCTCGGCCACAGTTAATTTTCAGGTGCATAATAACGTAAGCGTGTCGGCGGCCGTACAATATGAAAAATGGGTCGCTCCCGTTTTAGCTCCCTCGCCACACGCGGACTGGACGTCCACGGTAGATGTGACGTATTGGCCGCGCAGTTGGAAGCGGTAGGTGGGACCACACCACATGACGGACAAACTCACTAACGCAAGCAGAGGCTCGGTCGATACCGTGGAAGACCGTAGCCTCTATGATGAACTGGCGGAAAAAACCGCAGCTCAAGAAAAAGGCCTGACGAGACTGCGGCTGGTTTGGGGGCAGCGGCGCTTTCTTCTCAGGCTTGTTGGCGCCGGGTTGGCATTTTCCGTTTTAGTTGGATTTTTGATTCCGGCGCGCTACGAAGCTGTAGCGCGTTTAATGCCCCCCGACCAGGGAGGGGGCAGCATGGCTGCACTGGCGATGGCCGCCACGGCCGGCAAACCTGGCAGTTCCTCGGATGTGAACTCCCTGCTGGGCTCCGGTCTGGGTTCAAGTCTTGGAGAGATGGCGGGCAATCTGCTCGGCTTGAAAAGCACAGGCGCGCTTTTCGTTGGAGTTATACAGAGCCAAACCGTGGAAGACGATCTCATCAATAAATTCAACCTCAAAAAGCTCTATTGGGACCGGCACATAGAGGACGCACGAATCGATCTGGAAGATAGAACGGATGTCACCGAAGATCACAAAAGTGGAATTATCGTCCTCAAAGTTACGGATAAAAATGCTGGCCGAGCGGCAGCGATGGCTCACGAGTATGTGGAGCAATTGAATCGCGTGCTGGCACTTGTGAGCACTTCTTCGGCCCATCGAGAACGCGTCTTCCTTGAAGGTCGCTTGGCACAAGTAAAACAAGACCTCGAATCTGCTGAAAACAACTTCAGCGCTTTTGCCAGCAAAAATGTTGCTCTCGATGTCCCTGCTCAAGGGAAGGCCATGATCGAAGCGGCAGCAGCTCTAGATGGCGAGCTGATCGCCGCCCGAACCGAACTCGAGGGCTTACAGCAGATCTATGCCGATGGGAATGTGCGTGTTCGCGCCACGCGAGCGCGAGTGGCGGAACTCCAGCAGCAGCTCAACAAACTGGGTGGCAAGTATGACACCACGGGGCAAGCGGGAGATGACTCGATGTATCCTTCGATTAGGCAGCTCCCGCAGCTTGGTGTCGGGTACGCGGACTTCTATCGAAATGCCAAAATTCAGGAAGCAATTTTTGACACTCTGACGCAAGAGTACGAACTCGCGAAGGTCCAGGAAGCAAAAGAGACGCCGACGGTCAAAGTTCTGGACGAGCCGCAGATTCCAGATAAGAGGTCATTCCCTCCGAGACTTCTGATCATCGTTTTAGGAACGTTCCTTGCGTTTGCGACCGGCGTGACGTGGATATTTACTCACGCGCTGTGGCAAAAAACTGCTCCGACTGACGCGCGAAAAGTATTCGCGCAGGAGATTTTTAACGCCGTAAAGGGACACGTATCCCGAACATCTCAAAACGGTCACGCCAGCAGTACTGCGGTGGGTAGCGGCGGTCGCCCCGCCTCCAGCTCTACCAATAACCCGGCGGGGGTACGAGACAAACGGGACTAGCTTGCTGTATCAAATTGAATAATCAAAGGTTAGGTCACACGCGCCCTGTAAGTGACGGAGCGGAGCTGTAAGCAAAAACCATGAGCGACACGGATCCACGATTTTCTGAGGACAGACCCAACCAGACGGACGACGTTAGCCGTCCGTTGTTAACTTGGCCCGGCCCCGGCGATCGCACTGCCGGACACTGGTTTGCGTTATATACACGCGCGAATCACGAAGCGCGGGTCGCCGAAAACCTGGGCTTCCGATCGGTCGAATATTTTCTACCTCTGTTCCAATCGGTCAGACTCTGGAAGGACCGGCGAGTAAAGTTGCAGCTTCCGCTTTTTCCTGGTTACGTTTTTGTGCGCATTGCGGTGCGTGACCGTCTTCGGGTTCTTCAAGCGCCTGGAGCCGTGCGCTTGGTGAGTTTTGACGGGCTACCCGCGGTTCTGCCCGACGAACAAATCGATGCCCTGAAACGAGCTTCGGCGGGGGGCCTGACTGCACGGCCACATCCATATGTGACTGTAGGCCGGCACGTTCGGATCAGAGGAGGTCCGCTGCAGGGCCAGGAAGGTATTCTGGTGCGAAGAAAAGGAGCCATGCGAGTGGTCGTTTCGCTGGCGCAGATTTCCTGCTCGATGATAGCGGACGTGGAAGCTGCGGACATCGAGCCGTTACATTCGAAGGAGCTGTTAAAGTACAGCCCAGGCCCGTCAAATTAAAACCTTCTGCCGTGAGCTCAGAAAAATATCTTCACAGTTGTTGGCACGGCGATTATTCCGCCGATTTCTGTTCGAATTGACCCACGCGATAACCAAGCGACAGGAAAACCAAACAACGGTGGATGCGAAATTTTCAGACGTTGTTCTGCTCACTGCCACTCAATTTGTTCGCTGGACATTGCGGGGAGCTTTCGCAGTGGTGGTCGCGCGAGTGCTTGGCCCGGCGAAATTCGGCATTTACGCACTGCTCTTCGCTATGGTCGAGTTCCTGTCGGTAGCCTCAGGCGCGGGATACGCCGATTATCTGACGCGTGAGACGGCCAAGGACGAGCATATAGGGTGGGATCTCGGGCTTAAGCTAATGCTCCTGAGACTGGGAATTGCTGTGGCGGTGCTTGCGATCGAGATTACGATTCTGATGCTTCTCCATTATCCGCAGCTGGTACTTGCAGGGACCGCATGGATGTCTCTAACCATGGCGCCGCGATCATTGAGTGAGGCGGTCCAGGGCGTATTGCGGGGGATTCGTCGATACGTGGAGTATCTCCTGGTTGAAGCTCTGCTCGGCGTGACACTCATCACCGGCGGTGTCATTCTGCTGGTGCGGGGAGGCGGTCTCCGCGGCGTAATTGCCACGGAAGTGATTGCGGCCCTGGCAGCAGGGGCGGTGGCCCTGGGATTTGCGATAAAATTTCGTACCACTCAGCGGATTCCGCTTAAAACCTCAGCATTGATAAAGAAGAGCGCTATTTTTAATGTGTATGGATTTATGGGCACTCTTTACGATCGTTTCGACGTGGTGCTGCTGTCCAAACTAGCGGGGGATTACGCAACGGGAATTTATTCCGTGGCTTACCGGGCGCTCGGCATGACGCAAATTGTCGGCTCTGGCGTGCTCTACAGCCTATTACCATCGCTGTCGCGACACTCGTTTGACAAATCGCAACAACGCCAGCTCGAAAAGGCCATGGGACTCTTGCTGAATGCGGCTTTCATCGTGGTATTGGGGACCCTGGTTTTTGCCGGACCGGCCGTTCGTTTGGTGCTTGGCCCTCGGTATGCCCNNCGGCCTACTGGCGGCAGGATACGAACGAGTTTTCATCGTTACCACGTCAGTATGTCTGGCTGTGAATTTTGTCGGAAACCTGCTATTGATCCCACTGTACTCGTGGAGAGCCGCGGCAGTCCTCACCATCGTCACCGACGTGGTTTCGGTGATCATAAATACATGCTATATCCGGCGGGCCATTGGCCGCTTCATAGTTCCCTTTGGCGCTGTGCGCAGCACCGTGGCATTTGCAACCATACTGGCCGTGACCTTCACCGCAGGTCGCTTCGTCTCACCGATCTTTGTGGGGGCGGTGTGCCTCTCCTGTTTTCTGTTATATCTCTACCGCAGCGGTATGCTGGTTGAATTTGCGAGCATCTGGCAGCTACGGCGGAATCCATCTGTCCTAATCGCGCCATGAGCACGAAATCAATTTCCGTCGCGGAACTAACGCCCCCGTGCAATTACACAGGCCCCATCATTTGGGGTGGAATCGCCGCTGCCTTGGCGGCTCTTTTTGTGGTTGCCAATTGGACTTTGGCAGTATGCGCCGCATTAATTATCGTCGCGCTTTCAGCTGTAGAGAACGAGCCGTTTCTGCTTTCTATCATTTTCCTCTTGCCGATAGGTTGGTTTGTAAAAATCGATTTGCCTTTGGGTGGTAAAGATGCTCGCCTCGATATTGCCACTGCCGTGCATCTGCTCGTCGTCGGCGGATTTTTCTTGAGGCGGATATGGCGTGGGCGACTCTCCATACGGCACTTATTGGAGCCTCGCCTCACACGGGCTTCTCTGGTCCTTCTTGCAGCGGCACTAGCCTCGGTGGTGGTTGGTACTGGCGGAATCACATATGGGTCGCTGAAAGCGAACGTCAGACTGATTTCCTACGTGGCCTTTTATCTCTTCGTTCTCCTTTGGGTCAATTCCCGAAAGCGCATGCGCACGGTCGTCATCACACTCTTGGCCTCCACAATTTTAGTCGGCGCATACGGGATTATTCAAGAGATCGTAGGTGATTACACGTCATTGTGGCTCTATCTGAATCCACCTGAAGATTGGTTCCTTCCGATGGAACACAGGGTCCCGTCATTCTTAAACTATTCGAACACGCTGGCCGGTTACTTGAATCTTATGCTTCCTTTTGCGCTGGCGTGCTGCATTCTGGAGAAATCAGGTGTAGTGAAGAAACTCGGTGCGTGGACCCTGGGACTCGGGATCCTGGCCTTGGGCTTTACGCAGAGCCGCGGGGGCATGGTGGCTTTCGGGTGCGTGCTTGCGCTTGCAATTTTGTACTTCGCGAAGCGGTGGTCCCACAAGGTTCTCCTGCTTTTCGGGCTGGGGTTGCTCGGGTTGGGAGTTTCTCTTTTAGGCAATCTCCTGGACCCGGCACACCTAAGCCTGAATGCGAACGGAGGCTTTGATATCGCTACGCGACTGCTGCTATGGGCCACAGCTCTGAAGCTGTTTTTCAGCGCGCCTCTTTTCGGCGCGGGCTATGGCAACTTCGTCGAACTGTACGCCTCGTATCTTCCCTTTTCCTGGATACCACCGGGGATATTCGGGGTCCACAACACGTACCTCCAATTCCTTGCTGAAACCGGTCTTATCGGTTTCACTGCTTTTTTTTATCTTGTCTTTCAATCTGTGCGGCAAGGCATGCGCCAATTGCTTCGTCCGGCGGACACCATGGACAAAATCCTGGCTTTTGGTGTTCTCGGCGCAATTCTAACGATATTGATTCAGGGTTTCGTAGATTTCATATTAAGCGTAAGTCCGGCGTTTGGGACACTGTTTTGGACGATGTTAGCTCTGCTGGTGGTAAGTGCCCGAACTGCGCAACCAAACGCCCGCATCGGCTTGACGAGCGCGACTAGCTAGTGTAGCGTCCGGCAAGTTCATTGAATAAGTTAGCTTGCCACATCCGCCGTCAAAGCCTTTGCCTCCAATGGAAACTATGCAATCTCGCGTGAGAACTTATTCAACATATGTCTGGGACGCGACACTAGAAACACCTGTTTCGAGCTATGCGCCACCATTATTTAGGAAGTGCTTTCGCTGCTTATATCGCATTGGCGCCTGCTTTTGATTGTGGAGCCGAGACGCAACGCGTGCCTAATATCGGTTATCAGTTCCGGAACCATCTTGCGCTTGCTGCCCTCCGTTACTTTGGCGGTTTGCGCAAAAGACTGATGGGCCGCTTCGGAACTGCGATCCTGGCACGAAGTGAGAACGGATT
>PLJR01000136.1 GCA_003140295.1 Acidobacteriota bacterium | reverse complement strand
GTAAATAATGGCTGACGAGAAATTGCCGGACGCGCTGATGCTCGAGGTGGTGACACCCGAGCGGGAAATCGCGCGCGAGCCCGTGGCGGAGATACAATTGCCGGGACTCGCAGGGTATCTGGGCATTCTGCCGGGGCACACGCCGCTGCTGACCGAGCTGGGGATCGGGGCGATGAGCTACCGGAAAGAGGGTCAAACGGTGTACGTGGCGATCATCGGAGGTGTTGCCGAGGTGCTGCCGGGCCGGGTGATTGTGCTGGCGGACGCAGCGGAGCGTGCGGGGGACATCAACGTGGAGCAAGCGCGCGCGGCGCTGGCCGAAGCGGAGAAGAAACTCGCGAATAGCGCGGCGGACCCCGCGGCGGACTGGGATGCGGTGCTGAAATCGGTGGCCAGCGCAAAAACGCGACTGGAAGTGGCCGCGCATGGCGGCGACGCGGGTTCAGGCGGAGGGAGCCGCGGCGCCCACTAATGGACCAGCCGACTGCCGCGAAGGACACGATCCGCCTTTACACGACCGCCTGGTGCGGCGACTGCCGAGACGCGAAGGAGTTTCTTCGCGCACGCGGGGTAGCGTATGAAGAGATCGATATCGACGAAGATTTGGACGCGGAGGAACTGGTTCTGCGTGTGAACGACGGCCGCCGCAAGGTGCCCACCATTCAATATGGCGACCGCTATTTCGCGTGCAGCCCTTTCGATCCGAAACAGCTCGCAACCGAGCTTAATCTACCGCTGAATGGGCGGCGTTAGGCCAGCCTGCCCCGCGCGTCATCACGCCCGCGACCTCCAGCCGATTATCAAGAAAAACCAAATCAGCGTCCGCGCCGGGAACGAGTGCGCCTTTGCGACCGCCCAAGCCGAGCGCGCGCGCGGGGTTGGTGGTGAGCATCGCGAGCACTTCCGGCAGCGGCACTCCGAGGGCATACAGGTTGCGCAGGGCGCGGTCGAGCGTAAGCGTGCTGCCCGCGAGTTTTCCCGCCGAATCGCGAGAAATGCCGCCGACTACGTTTACCTCGAATGACCCCAGGGCGTAGCGGCCGTCCGGCATACCGGTGGCGGAGGTGGCGTCGCTCACCAGAATAATGCCGCCCGGGCCCTTCGCGGCAATCAGGAGGCGGATCGCGGCGGCATCAACGTGCACACCGTCGGCAATCAGTTCGCAGGCGACCAGCGGGGAGGTGAGCGCCGCGCCCAAGACTCCCGTTTCGCGGTGCGCGAAGGGCCGCATGGCGTTAAAAACGTGCGTGGCATGTCGTGCGCCCAGGTCAATGGCGGCCATGGCCTGGGCGTATGTGGCGTCGGTGTGTCCCAGCGACACGATGAGCCCGGCATTACGTGCGGCGTGGACGAGATTGAGCGCGCCGGGCAATTCAGGCGCGAGCGTGAGAATGCGGGCGGTTCCCTGGGCCGCGGCAAGAAGGTCGCGGAGCAGAGGGATCGAAGGGAGCGCGATCCACTCGAGCGGATGCACTCCGCGGCGCGCGGCGCTGATGAAGGGACCTTCGAAGTGGATGCCGAGAATTTCGGCACGAATTTCAGCAGTGGGGGCGCCAGCGGCGACAGCAGAGCCAGCAGGGGGGCGCGATCGAATCCAACTCGAGATGGCAGCGGCTGCGTGTAAAGTGCATTCTTCGCTCGCGGTAACGGTGGTAGCGATCAGAGAGGTGGTGCCGCGCGAAGCGGCGGTGGCAGCGATAATTTCCAGGGCTTCGCGCGTGCCTTCCATTACGTCGCGGCCGCCCGCGCCGTGAATGTGAAGATCAATGAAACCCGGGACGACGGTAAGGCCGGGCGCTTCGCAGCAGCGCGCATCTCCAGGTACCGAGACGGAGTGGCGCGGGCCGATTGCGGCGATTTTTTCGCCATCGAGGAGAATGACGGCGTCTGCGATTTCTTCAGCGGGGGTGAACGCGCGATCGGCGAAAATGGCCTGGATAGTCACGGAAGCGCTGACTCATAGTATGGGAGGGGGCCAGGAAAGTTCCACAAAACGAATTGATGGAAAATGCCGGAAAGCAAAAACGGGCAGAGCCTATATGGCCCTGCCCGCCAGCTTTCCCACCCGAATGGGTGGAGACCGTGTTGCTTGGCTTACCTTCAGTCCTTCTTAGCGGCAGGCATCGTGATCGATTCCGCGGTAATGGTATCGCCGTCCATGCTGCCCTTGACGGTTACCGTATGGCCAGCGTGCTTAGCGGCCTGGTCCTGAGGATTAAGAACGTAGACCTTCTTCGTGCTGGCGTCATACAGGGCGTATTTGCTGCCCATGCCTACGCACTTTGCGGCGCAGTCAGCGTCATCGAGCTTCACACCCTTCTGTGCGCACATTTGATCGGTTACGATTCCCTTCCACGTTCCGGTCTTGGCGTCGGCAGCCGCGAGGAAACTCAGCGCGCCTGCGAACAAGAGACCCGCGAACACCGCCAGAAAACTTTTTTTCATAACCTATTGCCTCCTCAGCTAGCGAACGTCAGTGCCTGGGAGCCACACCTTCCCCGGCTTGCGGTACTCTGGCACAAACGCCATCTCTTGTCCATGGTGACAACCTAGTAGAAAGGTGGGACCCGGAAGAAAATCCCAGCGCGAAAGACCAGGCAAAAAAGCGGGACCGGCTAGTGAAGGTCAGACAGCGTTCGGAAGGCCGGCCCAAATCAGAGCTCAGAGAGCGGATACAGGCGATTCGACTAAGCCACGCGAGCATGGGACATAGGCTGCTCGCCATCGAAATAGACTTCCAGGGTGCGTTGGGCAGCCTCAAGCACGAGCCTGCAATCAGTGCATCCCTCAAGATGGGCGCGCATCGCCGCGGCCACGGGTGGCGAGAGACGCCCCTCTAAGTATTCACAAATCATGCGTATGGTCGCCTTGCAGGTCATGGGGAAAGCCTCGTAGATTAACGTGCAATCACGGGCCCATTAAATTACCCGCGGGCTGGAATATATCTATCACATTGACTCTAAGCAGTTTGCAACAGAAGAAGCGATATATAAGCGGACATGAAGCCAGGCTATATCCGGCAGATTTTGCGTGCATTCGGCATTTATGCCGGGAACGGGTCGCGCGGCTACCCGGACGATTAACGAGTGATGGTCATCTGTCGCAGGGCCTCGATGCGTTCGCTTAAGGGAGGGTGCGTGCTGAACAGGCCCCCCAGCATGGATCCCGCGCTCAGCGGCATGACGATGTAAAGCGGGGCCGAAGCGGGAGAAACATTGTCCATGGGAATGCGCTTGTTGTAGGCGCCGAGTTTCTCGAGGGCGCTTATCAGGCCGTACGGTTGGCCTACGAGGCGGGCACCCGCAGCGTCAGCGGCATACTCACGCTGCCGGGAGATGCCTAACTGAATAATCATGGCAGCGAGGGGCGCGACCAGGATCATAAGCAATGCGCCGAGGCCTCCGCCGCGGCGCTCGTCGCGGCCGCCCATGCCGCCAAAAATAAACCCCCAACGGGCGATGCTGGCGATCCAAGTTATGGCGCCGGCGAGGGTCGCGGCAATCGAAGTGGTAAGTATGTCGTAATTGCGGACGTGCGAAAGTTCGTGGGCGATTACGCCCTCGAGCTCATCGTCGGTCATGAGCTCGAGCAAACCCTCGGTAGCGGCCACGGAAGCGTGCGAAGGATTGCGGCCGGTGGCGAAGGCGTTGGGCGCCGCCTGGGGGATCACGTAGAGCTTGGGCATCGGTAAATTGCCCTTGGCCGCCAGCCGCTCCATGACGGCGTAGAGGCGCGGCGCCTGCTCGCGCGTTACGGGTTGAGCGCCGCTTGATTTCAGCGCGATCTTATCCGAGAAAAAATAGGCAAAGCCGTTCATGGCGACGGCCAGCACGAGTCCAAAAGTCATGCCTTGGGGGCCGGCGAAAGCGCGGCCTCCGAGGACAAGAAGTAGCGTTAAGCCTGTCAGTAGCATTCCAGTTTTGAGGGTTCTCATAAATTCTCTTTTCTGTGCGTTCGTTCCACTATTGCGTCTAAGAAAATTTCACTAGGAGCGAGGCATCGCCAGGGCGAGTTTTCTCACGCTTTCTTGCGGCCCGGCGCGCCGGTGACCGAAGCAGCGGCTTCAAAACCCGCCGGTTTTTCCTCCGCGGACTTTTTTCCTACCGGCACGAACTTCATTTGCTGGGTGGCGGGGTCAACGTCCACTCGAATGTGATCTCCGGCTTTCACGCGGCCTTCGAGAATCTCACTGGCCAGCGGGTCCTGCACAAGTCGCTGTACGGTACGTCGCAGCGGCCGGGCCCCATAAGCGGGGTCAAATCCCTCGGCCAGGATGTGCGAACGCGCCGCGGGGGTAAGCTCGATCTGAATCTCGCGGCCCGCCAGGAGTTTCACGACCGCAGCGATTTGCAGGTCGACGATTTTTTCGAGCTGCTCGCGGCCGAGCGGGTTGAAGAGCACGATATCGTCGATGCGGTTCAGAAATTCCGGCCGAAAAACCGCGCGCAAAGCCTCCTGCGCCTCTTTGCGGGCGCGTTCGGGATCGGCGCTCGAAAGTTCAAACAAGGCGGCCGAGCCCACATTGCTGGTCATAATAAGCACGGCGTTCCGGAAGTCGACCTTACGGCCCTTACCATCGGTTAGACGGCCGTCCTCGAGAATTTGTAACAAGACGTTGAAGACGTCGGGGTGGGCCTTCTCGATTTCATCGAACAGCACGACGGAATAGGGACGGCGGCGAATTTGTTCGGTGAGCTGGCCGCCCTCCTCGTAACCCACATAGCCGGGAGGCGCGCCGATCATGCGGGAAACGGAGTGCTTTTCCATGTATTCGGACATATCCAGGCGGATAATTGCGCGCTCATCGTCGAACAGAAATTCCGCCAAGGCGCGGGCCAACTCGGTTTTGCCGACGCCGGTGGGACCCATAAAGATAAAGGATCCGATCGGGCGGTTCGGATCGGAAAGGCCCGCGCGATTGCGGCGAATCGCGTTCGCGACGCGCCTAAGGGCATCTTCCTGGCCAATCACGCGCTGCCGCAGCCGATCTTCCATTTTGACGAGCTTTTGCGTTTCGGCCTCGAGCAAACGGCCAACGGGGATGCCCGTCCATTTGCTCACCAGAGCGGCGATGTCTTCTTCGTCGACTTCTTCTTTGAGCATGCGGCCATTTTTTTGCAGCTCTTCCAGGCGTTCCTGAGCCTGCTGAAGTTCGTGTTCGGCCGCGGCCAGTTTGCCGTAACGAATCTCCGCGACGCGCGCCAACTCACCGGCGCGTTCGTAGCGCTGCTCTTCGGCTTTGAGATCGTCGATATCGGTTTTACGCCTACGGATGTCGGCAATCGCCTGCTTTTCTACCTGCCAGCGGGCCTTGCGGGCATTCGATTCCTCGCGAAGTTCGGCAAGCTCCGCGTCAAGTTGCGCGAGGCGCTCGCGCGAGTGCGCGTCGGTTTCCTTGATCATGGCCTGGCGCTCGATTTCCAGTTGGACGATGCGGCGCTCGATCTCGTCGATTTCGACAGGAAGCGAATCGAGCTGCATGCGCAGGGCCGCGGCCGCTTCGTCGACCAGATCAATGGCCTTGTCGGGGAGGAAGCGGTCGCTGATATAACGGTGCGAGAGGGTGGCCGCAGCAATGATGGCGGCGTCTTTGATGCGCACCCCGTGATGGAGCTCGTAGCGATCCTTCAGACCCCGCAAGATCGCGATGGTGTCTTCGACGGAGGGCTCGCTGATCAGGACCGGCTGGAAGCGGCGCTCGAGAGCCGGGTCCTTTTCGATGTACTTGCGATATTCGTTGAGCGTGGTGGCGCCGATGGCGCGCAATTCGCCGCGGGCCAGCGCGGGTTTTAGCATGTTCGAGGCGTCCATCGAGCCTTCCGCCGCGCCAGCGCCAACTAGCGTGTGCAATTCATCGATGAACAGGATGATCTCGCCCGCCGCTTCGGTGATCTCCTTCAGCAGGGCTTTCAAGCGATCCTCGAACTCTCCGCGATACTTGGTGCCGGCAACTAAGGCGGCCAGATCGAGCGCGACGATGCGCTTAGGCTTGAGGACTTCGGGTACGTCGCCGGCAATAATGCGCTGAGCCAGCCCTTCGACCACGGCGGTCTTACCCACGCCAGGTTCGCCGATCAGCACGGGATTATTCTTGGTGCGTCGCGCGAGGATTTGCATCACGCGCCGAATTTCCACGTCGCGGCCGATCACCGGATCGAGTTTGCCCCGGCGGGCCTCCTCGGTGAGATCGCGTGCGTATTGCTCAAGGGCGCGAAAGGTGGATTCGGGCGTAGGTGAGGTGACGCGGTGACTGCCGCGGACCGCGGTGAGCGCCTGGAGGATCGCTTCCCGGGTAGCGCCGTGCCGGCGGAGCAATTGGCCGGCCGGATCGGATTCGCGCGCGGCGATGGCCAGGAGGATGTGCTCGGCCGAGACGTATTCGTCCTTGAATTTTTCGGCCTCCACGAAGGCGCTTTCCAAAACCTGATTGGCTGCTTCGCTCAAATGCTGGCGGGATACGCCGGTGACTTTCGGGAAGCGGGCCAGTTGCGCGGTGATTTCCGCCGACAGGGTTTCGGGGCGCACGCCAATGCGATTGAGCAACGGGGCGACAATGCCATCACGTTGGGCGACGAGCGCGGCCAGGAGGTGCAAAGGCTCGAGCTGCTGCTGATCGTTGCTTTGGGCGATATCCTGCGCGGCCTGCAGCGCCTCCTGAGCCTTCACCGTTAGTTTGTCGAACCTGAGCATTACTGCACTTCTCCAAAATTAATTCACGAAGATGTGACTTCAAACGAAATGAGATGGGGCCCGAACGCGCGGGCCCCCTGGAACACCCACCTACTATGAACCTATTTTCCGTCGGACGAGACACCGATCTTAATTTGCTTGGGCCTGGACTCTTCGCGCTTGGGCATACGGACCGTCAAAACGCCATTGCGGTATTCGGCGCGAATCGCTTCAGGATTAACGGTATTGGGAAGTGAAAAGCTGCGCGTGAAGGTGCCATAGGCCCGCTCGATACGCAGGTAGTTATCTTCGCTGGCCTGCTGCTCGAATTTGCGTTCACCGCGCACGGTGAGTGTGTTGTTCTCGACGCGCACATCGATATCCTTTTCATTCATGTCCGGCAGATCGGCTTTCACGACGAGCTCGTTTTCGGTCTCAAACACGTCCACAGCCGGCGCCCAAGTGGCCAAGTCGGATTGGCCAGCGCGGTGGGAACTGAAGGTGTCATCAAACAAGCGGTTGACTTGTTCCTGCAGGGAGTTGAGTCCACGGTAGGGGGTCCAACGCGAAATGGTATTCATGGTGCAATCTCCTAGATCGTAATGGTGACTACAAACGCAGCATATTATATGCGTGTCAATGTGGCAAGTATTTTATTTGCCCTCTTCAACGCTGGCCGGAGGCTGAAATTCGTGGAGACTTGGGCAGGCTGCAAGTTTTGGATACTATTCGTTAGTGCTGATGTCAGACCTCGATTACGAGCTTCCGGGCGAGCTGATCGCCCAGGAACCGTTGCCCGAACGGGATTCCTCGCGAATGCTCCTGCTTGACCGGGCTTCCGGAGCGTTTAGCGATAGCCGCTTTGAGGATTTGCCTGAGATGCTGCGAGGCGATGAGCTAATTGTCGTCAACAATGCCCGGGTACTGCCGGCAAGGCTGTTTGCATACCGGGTCGGGGTGCACGCGCAATCGCCGGGGCGCGAGGCTGGCCGCGCCGGATTTCTGCGCTCGCGTATTGAAGTACTCCTACTTCGGCGTGTGGAGGGCAATCTGTGGGATGCCCTAGTGCGGCCCGGTCGAAAAATACGGGTGGGCGAGCGGCTTACGTTTGAGGCGCCGCCAGGTGTGGATTTGGGTGCCGAGGTGACGGGCCGGGGCCCGCTCGGCCTGCGGCAATTGTGCTTTTATGGGAGCTTTTGCGGGACCGATGATGTTACGCCGGCGATCGAGCGCGCGGGGCACATGCCCCTGCCACCTTACATCCGCCGCCCGGATGAGCCGCGGGACCGCGAGCGCTACCAGACGGTTTTTGCACGCACTTACGGCGCGGTTGCTGCGCCGACGGCAGGACTTCATTTCACGCCGGCCATCCTCGATCGGATCCGAAACCGTGGCGCTGAAATTCGCGAGATCACGCTCGAGGTAGGACTAGGAACGTTTCAACCGGTGCGGGAAGAACGTCTGGAGGATCACCGGATTCACGCCGAGGCGTACGAAATTCCCGCGGAAACAGCCGAGGCCCTGGCTGCCGCCAAGCGTGGCGGGCGCCGGGTGCTAGCCGTGGGAACCACGGTGGTGCGGACACTGGAAGATGCGGCGGTGAAGGCCATGGCCACCGGCGCCCCGGGTGGAACCATCTTCGCCGGTCCCGGAACGGCGCGGATTTTCATACGTCCAGGACACCGATTTGCCGTGGTCGATCAATTACTTACGAATTTTCACTTGCCCCGCTCGACATTGCTGGCGCTGGTGGCGTCGTTTGCGGGCCGCGAAGCGGTGCTGGCGGCTTACCGCCATGCTGTTGCCCAGGGCTACCGATTTTACAGTTACGGCGACTGCATGCTGATTCGGTAAGCCTGAGTTAAGGCGCTGTTGGATGGGTCGCCGATGTTGTCGTGTTCGCTACGAGCCGTGATTTCAGTACTTTCGTACCATAACCGGTAGGCTCCCCCGCCAGAAACAATACAGAGCCAAAGCTGCATTCAGATCGCCCTGCTCGCTATCACGAGCAACCTTAGCCACGTTGTGAGGAGCTGAACATGCCGACGACAGCGAACGAAGCCGCACCAGCAACCCCGAGTGGGCTTCCGGGGCCTGAAACCTCGGCGGATGCTGCGCATTCGGCGCGACGCACCGACGCGGTGGGCGCCGAGATCGCCGTCACGATTCATGCCTCGCGCTATTCATCCAATCGGGGAACGACCAATAAGAATCTGCCTCCGGTGCACGAAGAGACCCGCACCGTGATTATATTTCCCACCGGAGCGGTGGTACGGCTTTCAGCCAGCGTGACGACGGGAGAGCTCGTAGTCCTCACCAACCAGCAGACCGGCGACGACGTGATCTGTCGAGTGGCCAATGTAAAAGCGCAGACCGGCAGCCAGAATTATGTGAACCTCGAGTTCACGCAGCGTGCGCCGAGTTTCTGGGGCGATGCCATTCAATCCAGCCGCGCAAACCGTTCGGATTCACCGAAAGCAGCGGTGCAGCCCACGGTAATAGCGCAAATGGCGCCACCGGAAAATAACGGGGCGCAACCGGAACACGTGGCCGCCGCTGAACCCGCCAAGCGGGAACCCATCTCGGTGCCATCGGCAGAGCTGATGTCCGCGGTTCAGGCAGTGACCGACCTGCTCAATTCCGTGCCAGGAACGACACCTGCGCCCGGCCGATCGGAGGTCCCGACAGCCGAACTGCCGACGGTTTTCGAGGAAGAGGGTTCAGAGCAAGAAGCTTCAGAGCGCGAACATTCAGGGGAAGAACCTTTATTTGACGAGGACGAAATTTTATTTGACGCAGAGCATGAGCCGGAGAGTGCTCCCACGCCTGCGACGATGCTGGCGACGGCGCCGTCGAAAGTAATGGTTGCAAACGACGTGCAGCCGCAGCTGCAGCCGCAAGCGCAATTGCAGGTGGTACCACCGTTGGTGGTCAAAGCTCCCGCCGTCACCCCCAGCTTGCCTGCGCCGATCCTCACCATTGCAGATCTGAAAATCGCAGATTTGAAAACGAATTCCACTCCGGAAGCGGCTTCGCGTGCGCTTACGAAAGCGACACAGGATTCCAACGCTAAGGCGGAGCGTCTCCAGGGCGTGGGCACGATCGGCGATTCCAGCGACACCGCCAAGCCCGGAAAGCCTTTTGGTTCAGCCGGCGAACTTTCGTTCTCGAAGGCGATTCAAAATGACGCGCAGGAATGGGCCAAACCGTCCGCGCTTCCGAGTCAATTGGATAAAAAGGCGCCAAGCTCGAAGAAGATCCTCTTGATTGCTGCCGCGGCGATTGTGCTTCTGATCCTTGGAGGCGCTGGCGGAGCGGTATTATTTCGCCAGAGCCGGCCGGCACCGGAGCAACCGCCCGCGGTTGCGACCGCACCAGCAACGACCCAGTCCTCAGTAATGGGCGGAACCGTAGTGACGGCGGCGGCGACATCACCAGTGATGGCCCAGCCGGCGGCGTCGCCAATGCGGGCAACCGGCGCGGACGGCGACGCGGGGAGCCAGCCCGCGAAAGCTAGTCCGTCGGCGGACAGTCCGACACGACGTCCAAGCATTCGGGTTGGAAAACTTGCCGCCCCAGTAACAAGATCGGCGGCCAACGTGGTTTCAAGTGAGCCGCCTCCTGATTTAGTGGCTCCGGCCGCCCTGGGGAGTCTCGTCGACAACAATTTGCTAACCGGCGCCGGCCGCACCAATGAACCCATGGCTCCAGTGGCCGGACCGTCGCACGCGGGCGGGCAGCTACAGCAGCCCAAGCTAATTTCGGCGCCGCCAGCCAGCTACCCGCCGCTGGCGCTGCGGGCCAGGATGCAAGGTGTAGTGGTGATCGACGCTTTGGTGGACACCGATGGCAAGGTCACGGCGATGAAGGTGATCTCGGGCTTGGCCGATCTGCAGCAGGCAGCCATGGAAGCCGTGCACAACTGGAAGTATGAGCCGGCACAGCTTAATGGGCAGCCTATCGCAGTGCATACGAAGGTCAACGTCACGTTCCATTTGCAATAACTTCGGCGATCAATTCCACAGCGGGCCACAGCCGCACGGTGCCTAAAGCACCGGGGGCGGGCTTTCCTGTCATCGTCTATAATTCCATTCTTCAGGCCGGTGCATTGCTTTTTCGGATTTTTCCGACGACGCCGCGCCACGCTGGGCGATGCGATTTCTCGTGCTGAGCGACGTGCATGCAAATGCCACCGCTCTTGCGGCGGTGCTGGCTGCCTCCGAGGGGCGCTGGGAGCGCTGCGTGTGCCTGGGCGACCTGGTCGGCTATGGTCCGGACCCTAACGAGGTGGTGGAGCGTTTACGCAGCGTGGCGAACATGGCCATCCGCGGCAACCATGACAAAGCCGCCAGTGGGCTGAAGCCCATGGAGGATTTCAATCCTGTGGCGCGCGCCGCGGCGGAATGGACGCGCAGGAAGCTGAGCCCGGATAATCTTGAATATTTGAGTGCGCTGCCGGCGGGACCGCTCGAAATCGAGGGACTCGCGCTCGTGCATGGGGCGGTTCGCGACGAGGATGAGTACGTATTTGCTCCCGCGGAAGCCCTGGACGGCCTGCTGTCGTCGCCAAGCGAGATAACTTTTTTTGGCCACACACACTATCAAGGAGGCTTTTCCTACCGCGAGGAGCGGCTCGAGGTAATACATCTGCGCCCGCAGGCAGGGACAGGCTTTGCGGCGCTGCGTTTGGAAAACGGCACCCGGTACCTGCTTAATCCGGGCTCGATTGGGCAGCCGCGCGATGGCGACGCGCGCGCGGCATTCGCGATCGCCGATCTCGATCACGATGTCGTGGAATTTTGGCGCGTTCCGTACGATATCATTGCGGTGCAAATGCGCATGCGGGAAGCGGGCGCGGCGCTCCCGCTCATCGCGCGGC
Organism: Acidobacteriota bacterium; assembly: GCA_003140295.1. Classification (GTDB taxonomy): domain Bacteria; phylum Acidobacteriota; class Terriglobia; order Acidiferrales; family UBA7541; genus Palsa-189. The sequence goes on along the minus strand of PLJR01000136.1, from coordinate 4,853 downwards.
TGGCCGCGGGGCGCTAAACTCGATTCGCGACGCTATACCTCGATTGGCGACGCTCTATGGGATATTGGGCGCCTCAAAGTGGACCTAAACAAATGAGGAATAATGACTGACGGATTGACGAATAAGGATTCCGACAACCGCACACCGACGGTTCTATTTATCGGAGTGGTTGCGGCGGTGCTTCTGCTGGGAGGCGTATATCTTCTGGCGCACTACTCGCCGGCTCCTGCGAAAGAGGCGGTGAAGCCGCTGGCGATGGGGCCTGCAGAACAGGCATATGCGCAAAATATCCAGTTCACCGATCCCAAGCTGGCGCGAGCGGCGAACTTCCTCAATCAGGAAGTGACTTTCGTTTTTGGCACAGTGTCGAACAATGGGCCGCGCGCGGTGCGGCAAATTGAGATAAGCCTGGAGTTCCACGACCTGTTTAATCAGGTGGTGCTTCGTGACACGCAGCGGCTTTTCAGTCCGACAGCCGACCCGCTGGCGCCTAATTCCAGCCGGGACTTCCAGCTCAGCTACGAAACTATGCCCGCGCAGTGGAACCAAGCCTACCCTACCGTCCACGTGACCGGCCTGGACCTGAAGTGAGGGTCGGCTCCAAGGTCCTCGAGCCGTAACAGATTCAGAAAACGGATGAACAAAGCCTCAGGTCCCGCGCACAAAACGCGCGACGACCTGAGCTACAAAAACGGGGCCTGTGCGGGTGAGAACCCGTCAGTCAGGTTACGAATATTCCATCGAATTGCCGAAAGGCAGAGCGACGTTCCGCTGCTGTCTGTTCGGGCCAAGAATAAGGGCCTCGCAAGGAATAATCCGCCAGCACAAGTATAATCTGGCGCCATGGAACTTGCGGCGATGCTCACCAAGGAGCTTGAGCGGCTTCGCGCCGCGGGCCGTCTCGAAGTGCGCGAAGATGGCGCCTGGCTCGCCGCAATGGAGGGGTTTCGCTACGAATTCCGCCAGCGAGGCGAGGTGGTGCTTCTACACCTGTGGTCGGAGCAGTGTTCGCTCGTACGGCGCGTGCTGCGCGTAGCCGAAGCACCCGAGAGCGGAGGAACCGAGGCTTCCGCAATGGCCACAGGTCCGGGAAGCCTCATTCTGGAAGTGACGCGCTTTGGCGGCAAAGCTCCCTCGCGGTTTGAATTCGCCGCGGTGGGGGCGGAGCGCTCGCCGCTGCGGATTGCGCGCGAGCAATTCCGCGCACGGTTTCGGGGTGTACTCGCTGAGCAGTTTCCAGATGAAAAGATCAGCTCGCTTACGGCGACGGCGGATCTGAAGAATTCGCTATCTGGCAACTACACGCGTGGATTGCTGGAGGGCGGTTCGCAAGGATGGGCGGTTTTAGGCGTGGCGCCCGGGGAATTCGCGGCGACGTGCGACGCCATGTTGACGTTCGGATTATTGTGGCTTGCGCAGGCGCGCAAATCGGCGAAACGAAAACCTGTCGCCGGAGTGCGACTCTTTTTTCCGGCGGGCACTGCGCGAGTCGTGGCGCGCCGCGCACAGGCCCTCTCGCCCTCAACTCTTGTGGAGCTTTATGAATACAGCGAGGACTGGCGGGCGCGCCGGGTGGACCCGCAAGACATGGGTAACCTCGAAACGTGGCTGGTACCGCGTCGCGACGTGGATGGCGTGCTGGCACAGGCTGCGCCTGCTGTTGAGCGCATACGAAAACTCGCTCCGGGAGCGATCGAGACCGAAGCCATTCCCGGGACCGCGGAGGTGGCGCTGCGATTTCGCGGAGCATTGTTCGCGCGGTGGACGCCGGCAGGCGTCTATTTCGGATTTGGCGATCCCCGAACTTCGCTCGAACCCGGCAACGAGACAGAATTAAAGAGCCTGGTTCGCGAATTGGAAACGCGCCGCTCGCCGGTAGCTGCGGCCACTAAACATCCGTGGTATCGGGCCCAGCCGGAACGCTGGCTGCAGTCGGTGGTGAGTTCCGATCCCACTCGAATCGATGCGCGCATCGACCCGCGCTTTCTGTACGCGCAGGTGCCCGCGTTCTCTTCGCGTGACCGCGGCATTATGGACCTGCTTTGCGTCACCCGGGATGCGCGATTGGCCGTGCTGGAATTAAAGGCCAGCGAGGATATTCACCTGGTGCTGCAGGCGGTGGATTACTGGCAGCGTGTTTGCTGGCATCAAGCACGGCAAGAATTTTCGCGCTATGGCTACTTCCCGGGCATTTCTCTCGACCCCAGGCCGCCACTGCTTTTCCTGGTGGCGCCGTCACTGCAATTTCATCCCGCGAACGACACGCTGCTGCGCTATTTGAATCCTGAAATCGAAATTTGCCGGGTAGGTGTAAGCGAAAGCTGGCGCCGCGGACTGAAAGTGGTTCTACGGCAAGGGCGCTAAAGAATCACCGGAAAAAAAACGCGCGGAAAAAAATTGGAAGCAGCTTTGGCCGAAGCCGCCACTGCTTCCCGGGGTGTGTCCTAGAAGTGGTTATGATTTTAGATGCATTCGGCTCAAAATAGTTACAAAAATCAGCGGAGTTTCTCAAAGAGTAAAAAAGCCTTCCGGTTGCGGTAAATGGTGGTTAAACCCTAATAAAACAGATACTTACGCCACTTATCATCGCGATAACCCAGCAGACGCATAAGTTGTCGGGAGGTGTATAGGGTGAAGGGCCGCGGGCGCCGCGCGAGCTTAATGCCGGCTTCCTCCGGGGTCCGGTCGCCCTTACGGTTATTGCACTGGTAACAGCAGGCCACCAGGTTTTCCCACGAAGAGCGGCCCCCCCGGGAGCGCGGCACCACGTGATCGAGGGTCAGTTCGGCGGTAGGGAAAATGTTTCCGCAAAACTGGCAGGTGTTGCGGTCGCGGAGCAAAATGTTTTTGCGCGAGAGCGCTCGCGTCTGCTGCGGAATATGCCGGTAGGCGAGCAGCCGGATCACCGAGGGCACCTTCATCGTGCGTGAAGTCGCGTGTACTTCGGTGGGATTGGTCTCTTCGGCCTGGGCTACACCCTTTAGCAGCAGAACCATGGCGCGGCGTACGGCGGTGACGTTAATCGGTTCAAAAGTAGCGTTCAAGACCAGCACGGGTTCTTGCATGATCGCTGGTTTTCGGTGGACTGGAGAGGAGGTTTGGAGGCGCTTTTCAAACTTATGCGGGGCCGGGAGAACTGCGTCCCGGCCTGGTGCTATGCCGTCTTCTAGCCCCGAACTCATTCGTCCGGCTCCATCAACGACGGACTGACGAGAGATATATGGGTGCGCGCAACTGCCCTGGCGACCGTCAGCGCCACTACTTGCGCGGCGCCGGCTTTGCGCAGGGCACGCGAACAGGCGTCCAGCGTAGCTCCCGTAGTCAATACATCATCTACCAGCAAAACCCTTAATTTGTCAACTCGGGCGCCCTCCTGCATCGCGTAAGCGCCACGAACCGTTCGCCAACGCTCGCGCACCGTTAGCCTGAGCTTATCCGGGCGCGGCTTGGTGCGGACCAACAGGCAGGATTGCAGCGGCAGGTCTAGCCGCTTCGCAAGCGGGCGCGCAATTAGATCAGCCTGGTTGTAACCCCTCTCGCGCAGGCGAGCGCGATGCATCGGTACGGGCACAATGACGTCGACTGCGTACATTTCCGGGTGGGGCTTCGCGGCCTCTTCGATACGGCGGGCGAACCAGTCTCCCAGTGGAAGAACCGCATGATGCTTCAGCAGGATGATGGCCCGCGCCATTGCGGGAGAATAGACGCCATAGCTGCGTGCAAAGTCGAAATCGTAAAGGCCGCGCCGGCAGATGTGGCACGAGGGCGCGTGCGAGGTCTCGAGCGGAATCGGTGAGGCGATCGGACACCCGCACCGTTCGCACTGGGGACCGGAGATGGGCGCCAAGGAGGCCAGGCAGGATCGGCAAATGGGGATGCGGGAGGAATTGTCGAGCGTTTCGCCGCAAATTCGGCACGGCGCTGGGAAGATTACCGACGCGAGCGCATCGGCCAAACCTCGCAAATGCGCGCTCACCGCATTGAGGGCGCGGGCCACGTCACGCAGCTTAGTTCAACAGGCGGGCAGGAGCAATCGTCGGAGGCGAACTCGTAAACACGTCAAGAGGCGGGCAAAATCCGGCCTTGAGGAAGGAAAGTTGAAATCAAGCAGTACTGAGATGCAGTTTTAGCCTGGGCAATCGGGAAGGCCAGGGATTAAAGGACTCCCTGCTCCTGCTTTTCCTGGCAGACAGTGCAGTGGCTGGCCCACGGGACCGCCTCCAGGCGTTTCTGCTGGAGTTCGGTTTCGCAGTGAGCGCAGACTCCGTAGGTGCTCTTTTTAATACGATCCAGGGCGTCGTCGATTCTTTGCAGGGTGCTGCGGTCTGTATTGGTCTGGCCGAACAAAAACTCCTTGGTATAGGAGTTGGCAGCCTTATCCGCCAAGTCGACGGTAGGATCGTCGTCGGCCGTGCGGCCCTCTTCTTCTGTGCGGGCAATGCTTTTCAAAAGCTCTTCCCGCCTGGTTTGCAGTTTCTTTTTGTAATAGTCGAGACGCTTTTTGTCCATAGCTGCGGCCCCACACCGGCTTTCTAGCCGGTTTCCAAAACCCCGATTCTACGGCCCGTCCCCAGCGTTGTCAAGAATGTCACTCCGCTGCAGCGAGGATCGGCGGGGGGCCTAGCGGGGTCGGTGCGAAGAAGGGAACAGGGCGCCGCCGTGGTGGCTTAAGTAGACGAGAATTGTGCGGCCAGTGCCGAACCGTGGGCCGACGCCTCACGATATTCAGGGAAAGAAGGGTAAGTAGGCCGCATGTTGAAAAGTTGCCGGGGAGGAGGGCCGGTTGATAGAATCGTGATCGTCCGCTTCGATTCCGGTGCTTGGACAGCATAGCTCGCGCGTCGGTGCTCACG
>PLJR01000009.1 GCA_003140295.1 Acidobacteriota bacterium | reverse complement strand
GCGAACTATTCCACAGCTCGTTTGCTACGTTCGTGGCGTCGAACGCGTGCAACACGGCGGGGCCGGGTCCGGCGCTCTTAGTCGAATCAATCGCCCACACAATAGCGTTCGTATTTCCATTCGCCGAAATTGATGGCGTGGCGCCCGGAAATCCAAGCGAAGTGGTCGAAGTTGATGTCGGCGTCGAGCTAAGCAAGCCATTGTTCAGACTGTATGCCTGGAGTACATCGCTGACACCATAATAGCTGCCCCAAAAATAAACCGTGTTGTTCCAGTATGCCGGCATGCCAAACAGGCCAGCCAGGGTGTTCGGAAGCTCCTCGACGATTTGCGGGTCATTGCTGCAATTGGAACAGTAGTGCTGATCATTCGTAGTCATGTGATCCCGATCGATTAGAAAAATGGTCCCCCCTTTTCCAGCTTCCAGCAATTCATGTGGATGACTGCCAGTCTGATCGGGAAGCAGAAGAACACCTCCTGAGCCTAAATCGGTGTCGCTGTTATCAAGGCTACTTTGATCGAAGGGAGTGAACGAGTCGGCGAGGATCATCGTATTCCCGGTCATTACCAGTTTCAAAATGCTATCGCCAAAGTCCGTTGTGCCGTCAAACGATCCGTTACCCGTGGATGCGAAAATATTTGCATTGGAGTCTGCGGACAGGCCAGCGCCGGACATCCAGATCCCGCCCTCTCCTTGTGATTCATTGGGAGTCGTGACGTAGGTGGCGCGCAGGGCGAGTGTTGCGGCATCATAGGCAAAAATCCAGCCGTGGTAGGGACCTATGTCACAGGAGGATGCAAAGCCCAGATACACGGTCCCATTGACCAGCAGCAGGCCGGGGCGGTTGAGTTGGTGGAGCGGGTCGAACGTGACCGCGTTGCCACCGTCGCTTGAGCCTGGAACCGTTGCGGTGATCTCAACCGGCCCGGGCGATCTTTCTGCGCCAGTCGTCATGTCTAGGGTGTGGATTCGGTGTACAAAAGTTACTCCATCCGCCAATTTCGATTCTGCCTCCACGTATATCGTTCCCGTTTGGGCGTCAATCACCGGTGTGCTGGTAATGCCGATTTGCGGAACTAGGTCTGTGCAAAAGTTATCGTCAGGTGTGGAGACAGGCGTTTCGCCAGGTGTTGCTCCATGTGCCGTGTCAATCAGGCTAGCCTGCCACAAGGGTGCCGAGTTTCCGCCGGAATTGTCGGCATCCAACGCGTAAACAGTGTCGTTTTCAGTGGCCACATAAATGATGTTGTGCGTGACTCCGGAGATTGAGACATTCGATTTATATAGCGGCTGAGCATAAACGTAGCCATCGACGGATAAGGCGAATAACTTCCCAAAAGTAGTCGACTTCACGTTGCTCGGGGTCAAAATCGTCTCCGTTGTATTTTGGCCCGTGCGCATATTGTCATTGTGCTGAGTGAGCACATCGGTTTGCGCCACCGCGCATGGAACAAGAAACAGGCACAAGAACAAAGTAGAGAGTAGTGTCCGGAGTGTTTTGCACGTTTGTTGAGGCATAGGCTCAGTGGTTGTAGTGCTCGGATGGAGCGGAAGATGCCGCCGTCCCCGAGGTAGCGCATGAACTGATGGAGGCGAGACAGTGATTAAGCGCAAGCCAGTGCTGCCATAAGTTCTCAGCACTGGTCACCGCACGGGACCTCATTTGCATGGTTGTACGCATCCATCCCTGCGGACGAACACATGGACGCAAATTCTCGCTGGTCGCGAAAGAGGAATTGTTCCGCCTCGGAGCTATGGCAATAGAGCCGGCTTGACGCTATTTGCGATGACGGCTCGCCAGATCTATTACTCGGCAATTTACTTATCCTGGCCCTGAAACATGACGTCATCAAAACCTTTATCCCTCCCTAAAGCATTCGGCTCGTTCGCTGAAATAAGCACGCTGAGGACCGCCGGGTCGGGGAAAGAGGAAATCGGGAAGCAAATAATCGCTGCGATAGGCCGGGGCAGGTTCATCTTATTCTCATTAAATGGCTTGGACGGGAAGTCACGTATTGTGACTTTTCTTTTTCCCGGTCGACTGCGTGGATACGGCCTTGCGCGAGCAAAAAAACGGGAACCACTGAATTGTCACTTTCCCGTATTGGTCCTTGCGCACGAGAATGACCTTTGATGCCGCAGGTGAATCGCCGACTTCCATTCCACGTAATCAATCGCCGCCACAAGTTTCGGTTTCAGCCTGATGTGGTCCTTGCAACGCTCGATCGCTTCAGTTGCAACAGTCGACCTGTCGCGCGAGTCATGTGTCTGAAAAAGCGAGACTGGGTGGCGGAGAGCAGTCAATTCGAACCAATGGTTGAGTTATCTAATGAAACGTCAACCGGCTTAGAAGAGGCTTTTGCCGCACCGGAGAGAGCGCGGACATATCACATATATTGAGCAGCTTGGGTACTAGAACTCCTGCCACGTCTAGTCGATCCATGCGTACCAGTCATTTTGGACCTTTCCGCCTATGGCCGCTGCCAGCGTCTCGCGTCAAAGTGAAGGTGCGTCAATCGAGGTAATGCTGGACCGGAGTAAATGGTACGGAGCGGTAGTGGTGCATAGACTGTCGAACGGCCGCTTCACTCAACGTACAGGCTCTATGGAGGGACTTACGAAGCGTCTGGAACGGACGCTCTACAGAGCTTGCAATCGGCGCAGCACTGCCCGGTGAGGTGTCGGACCCGCCGCCCAGATAAGCCCCGGTATCTGGATGCGGAGCAAAATCCTAGTACGCGGCGCCCACACATTGAATGAACTTTCGCAGTGAAGCCGTTCGAACTAGAGGGCCACGCAGAAATTAACCGATCCGATCGTTATCCTTCGAGGAGCATTGGAAAGGAGCATATAGCGCGAAAAGCGATTCCTTTTGCCTGCTGTTTCGCCAAGTAGTTTGTGCGGGCGGCACGGAACCTCTGGGATCGCGGCAATCGAGAAAACTAATGATCAGGAGGAAACGTAATGCAGACCAAGCTACGAATGGCAGTAGTCATTTTCGCAGCAAGCCTGCTCGGAGTTTCTCTGACATCTGCCGCATCTCATCCCGCCCAATCGCAAACGAAGTCGCTAACGAGGGTAAAGCAAGCGAAAACGTCTTCAATCGGAATGGCATCCTGGTACGGAGAGCGCCACCAAGGCCGAAAGATGGCCAATGGACAACGATTTGATTTCCACGAGCTCACGGCGGCATCATGGACGCTCCCTTTGGGAACAATGATCCGAGTCGTGAATCTGGAAAATGGTAAATCGGTGGTGGTTACTATCAGCGATCGCGGCCCTAACCAGCGACTGCACCGCATTCTGGACTTATCCAGAGCCGCAGCCGAACAATTGAATTACGTGGATCGCGGCGTTACGCCAGTGTTTTTCTCTCCTGGCACATATTTTGACATGCGTGAAGCGGAGTACGATTCTACCCTGATCGAGCCGCCCGTCTGAGCTGGGCCGTCAACGACAACGAGAGCCAGAAAAATAGGTGCTTCGGGCACGGTGACAGCAGCACGTCAGGCGATGCGTGCACGCTGCACGAGAACTGACCTTTTGTTTCGCAGTAACGATCCTACACCGTGCAGTCCGCCCGATCGTCCAGTGGGGACTCTCTGGTTGCCGCACAGGCGAAATACGCACTTTGTAAGCGAATAAAGCGCGATCGTTCGCCGGAACGCGACTACGAGTTTGAATCCGATTCTCTCCGCCAGCCAGTCTCGCCTTTTNNCTCTGCCCAACGAAGTCGAAAGCCGTCGCACGTCGTCTCAAGAAGACGTCCATTCTTTGCGCACATTGTTAGTTAGCTTGCCACCTCGGCGTCCGACGTTGGAGCTGGTCTGATCGTTCGCATCGGGAGTTCGAAAGCTGTGTTTAGAGGAAGATGCAGCTCGACGATTAGACCACCCGATCGGGAATTTTCTGCCTTTACTCGACCGCCGTGGAGCCTGACAGCTCGTTCCGTAATCGCCAGTCCGAGACCTACTCCCCCTGCGGAGCGTCGTTGCGCGTCGTCGATGCGATAGAAGGGGCAGAAAATTTGCTCAAGAGCCTCCTCTGGAACGCCTTCACCATGATCGCGAACTCGGATGACGGCACGCTCCCCGAAAGAATCACGCGCGTGTTCAAGGCTCAGCTCGACCTCGGTTCCTTCGGCGTGTAATTTACAGCATTGCGAACGATGTTCTCGACCGCACTGCGAAGCAGCTCTTCGTTTCCCTCGATCGAAGATGAGTCCACTCGTGCCACCCGGACAAGGCGATTGCGGTTCCGCGCCTCGAAGTCAGCATCCTGCGCGACCTCACGTATTAAGCGATCGAGCATCACCGGGCCGGCCTTCATGAGGTCTGCGCGACTTTCGAACCGCGCCAGCTTCAGAAGATTTCCAATGAGCTCATTCAGGCGTTCTACTTCACGCTCCATCCGATCGAGCGCATAAATAGACTCGGGACTCGCATGCCTCTGCCCAGTGCGACGCTTAACCGAGTCAGCGGAGAACGCAATNNTTGAGGGAAGGCCTCCCCCCGCGAGCGGCGAGGTTTCCGGCCGCCAACTGTCGCGCTGCGTCACTGACCGTACGATTCAGTTCCGGCGTGGTTGTTATTGGGCGAGAGGTGGCCGATGACGACTCCTAAAACAATCAAGAAGGCGGCAAGTTCGCAGGGAAGTGACGCCGGCACACTGTCGAGGCGCAATTTTATTGCACTGCTGCGACCGGAATTGCCGTGGGAGTCGGACAATGCGCAATGGCTTCCCCTGAAGTTCTAGCGCCCAAGCCCGAGAACGCGCTGCCCAAGGTTCAACCGGAAATGTATACGGGCACTCCTGCCGGGCTGTGCTCGCGGAGTTGAGGGCCGCCGGCGTTCGCACGTTATTCCACACCAACACGAGTGCTTCGTACCTTTCTGGGAGGCCATCTACAAAGCGAGCGACGTGCAAGTGATCAACATGACACATGGGGGTCAGGGAGTGGGGCGGCAGCAGGCTATACCATGGCCAGCAGGAACATGGGGTTCTTTTTCGGCAGCACGTGGGGACCTTCAATGCCCTGAGCAACATTTATTGTGCCTGGAAAG
>PLJR01000237.1 GCA_003140295.1 Acidobacteriota bacterium | reverse complement strand
AGTTTCTCAAGCGCCTTCTTGGCGGCGTCTACGTCGACCTCTGCCCACAACGGGTGATTGTGACTCATGGCCTCGCCCCAGTAAGCCATCGCGAAATTAGGATCGATCTTTTCCGCCCGCTGAAAAGCGATCGCGGCCTCCTCAAACTGGAAGCTGTGAAGTTCCTTCACGCCCTCGATGAAGCTGGCCTGCGCGGCAGGCGCGCCGGAAGTGGGAAACGTGATGTTCCCCAATTGCTGCGCTCGCAAATCCAATGCCGAGAACAATCCGATGGCCAGTACGAGCACCAACGGAAACCGAAATCGTTTCGTTATCATTGTTTCCTCCAATTGCTCCCGGCAAATGGAACTTGTGGGGTATCTCGCCGGCTTCTTCTAGCGGTGGCGCCGGGGGGACTGAAGCGCATCATGCGTCCCACCATTTCGTTGAGCATGCAGGCAGCAATTTAGCATTCTTATGCATTTGAGGCCATCAGTCCGCCCGAGTTTCGCGGAGGAAGCGGCGGCCACCAGCCGGCATTTGAGGGCCCTGACGTAATCTTGGCGAGAGGCGGTTTTCCCGAGCCTAATATTCAATTGACTTATCTTGTCTGGAGGTGCTATAGCCCTGCGGCAATTAGTGCATCCGGGGTGAAATTGGGCCCTATCGTTATCTCGTGGAGGGCTTCGATATGTTCCATATCAAAAAGTCAGTGATCAATCGCTTCGATTGTGTCCGCGTCAGAAAAGCGATTCAGGTGATGTTCATCGTGCGCAGGCCGCGTGCTGAAAAGGGCCACTCATTTGGCCTTAGGAAATCGATTTCCCTGTTCGCTGCGACTCTTGTGGTATTTCTGGCCTGTCCTTCTCTGTTCGCGCAGGTTAATACAGGCCGCATTCTCGGCACCGTCAGCGATCAAAGCGGCGGCGTCATCACCGGGGCCATGGTGACCGTAACCAACTCGCAGACCGGCGTCGCGCGCACATTGACCGCTGATCAGGCTGGCGAATATGTCGCGCCCAACTTGAATCCCGGCACATACACCGTTCGCGCCTCCTCGAACGGATTTCAGACTTTCGAGCGGCAGAACATCGCGCTGGGGCTTGGGCAGGATGCACGAGTCGATGCGCAGTTGGTTCCCGGCCAGGTGACGCAGACCGTGGAAGTAACATCGGCCGCCCCCATGCTGGACACCACCAGCGCGGTGGTCAGCGGAACCGTGACCACGGAGACCATCGTCGATCTGCCATTGAAAGCCCGCAATTACCAGGATTTCTTGGCGCTCCGTCCCGGCGTCATGCAAACACCAGGCGGCGGTACGTTGACCACCGCAGTGCATGGGCTCGCTCCTTCACAAAACAACAACTTCATCGAAGGACTCGATAGTAATGATCCAATCACCGGACAAAACATTACGAACACAACGCTGCCCTTCGGCGATGCCGCTACCATTCTTCCTATCGATTCGATCCAAGAGGTCAACATCGAGACCAATGCTCCCGCCGAATTCGGCCGCCGGCCGGGCGCCGTCATCAACGTCGGCTTAAAGACGGGCGGGAACACGATTCACGGCTCGGCCTTCGCCTACGGCCGCGACAGCGCGTGGAACGCCACCGATTTCGTAATCCCTTCTGCGCCCAAGCAGCCGATGCAACTCCAGCAATGGGGAGGCACAGTCGGCGGGCCCATCGTCAAGAACAAGCTTTTCTATTTCNNAACGCATTTTCCACAAATACGCCCACCTCGCAGGCCGGTGCGGGTCCGAGCCAGAGCATTCCGGATGCCGAGGCGGCCTTGGCCAAGGCGGGAATGAAGCTCAGTCCTCTCAGCCTGAACCTGTTGCAGTACTACGGCACAAATAACAACCCCACGAGCGCCGTAACCATCGGTTTCCCCGACATCTTTGCGATCAATAATGTGGTCGGCAAAGTCGATTACCATCCCAGCGACCACCACGCGTTCACTAGTTCCTACTTCTTCGGGGACGGTAACGCGGTCGGCGAGGACGCGGCTTACACGCAGCAGATTTTTGACACGACCGGCAAGATGCGCGCCCAGCTCCTCGCCACCAGTTGGACCTGGACCCCAAACTCCACCTGGGTGAACGATGCACGCGTCGGTTGGAATCACTATCTTCGCAATACCCAGACCGGCGACTACCTGACGCCCCCCAGCGCTTACGGCCTAGTCACCGGTGTGACGGACACGCAATTGCTGGGATTTCCCCTGGTCTCCGTCAATGGCTTGACGTCGATTGGTGGCGGCAACAAGTCGCCGAGAAACTTCGGCCCGGGCAGTGATTACGATGTCGTGGATCACGTTTCCTATTTGCATGGCAAACACGCCTTTAAATTCGGCGTCGAGATACTGTACTTACATACCTTCTTCGACCAGATCCCAAACGGCCGGGGGACGTTCACCTTCACTGGCGGCAAGAATGCCCCGACGAATCCGATTGGCACCGGTATCACCGGCTTGGAGGCTTTTCTTGCGGGCCTTCCTGACACGAGTTCAGGCGCAAGCATACTCGAAGGCAGCCCCGCTCGCACTTACACCCAGTGGGACTATTCGGGCTTCTTCGAGGATTCCTGGCGCGCCACCTCGAAATTGACCGTAAACATGGGCCTTCGTTATGAATACAACACGCCTCTTTCGGAGATCCACAATTTGATCGGTAATTGGTCTCCGACTGCCGGACTCGAGCAGGTGGGGGTAAACGGACTCAAGTCCGTATATAACCCCTATTACAAAGACGTCTCGCCCCGCCTGGGTGTTGCCTGGGACGTCAGCGGAAAAGGCACCACTGTGGTCCGCGCTGGCGGCGGCATCTACTACGACAACCCGGCCTCCGCGGCGTTTATCGGACTGCAGGGCAGTTTGCCTGCTCAACAGATCGGTATCCAGGCGATTCCTACGGGATCCATACTCTACCTGCCGAATGGCAGCACTATGGGGCCAATCGCACCCAATGGGACCGGCATGAGTACGCAGACGGTCGCGATTCCAGGCGCGAACCTCAACTGGACCTTGAACGGCGCAGGAGGTCCCATATTGCCGCCCTTCTCGCCAACTGCATTAACATGCGGTAACGGCCTGGCCCCGGTCAATCCGGTTCCCGGTGCTCCAAAGACGAACCCTAGCCCGTGCAGCATCTTTGCGACCAGTCCGTTCCTGCCTTCTCCTATGATTACCAGTTGGAATCTGGGCATTCAGCACGCTCTAACATCCACCGTCGCTGTGGAAGTTAACTACATCGGGAATCACGGCAGCAGGCTGACGGGTGTCGTCGACATGAATCAGATCGACCAGAATCTGCCTGCAGAAAATACAGCCGCCTGCAATCACTGCGACAGTATCACCCATCTCCCCTTTTACAGCCAGTATCCCTACCTGCAATACATCGACTACCAGACGGATTCGGAAGTCTCCAACTACAACGCCCTGGAGGCCACGCTCACCGCGCGGAATTTCCACCGTTTATCGGTTCTTGCCGGTTACACGTATAGCCATGCCTTGAGCGAGGAACCGGGCACAGGCTACTCGATACAACAAGCGCAAAATCCTTCGAACCCGATGGCGGACTACGGCCCCACCCCCTTCGACATCCGTCATAACTTCAGCTTCTCTCCCTCGTACGCCCTGCCGAGCATTAAATCGCCCTTGCAGTTGCTCGAAGGATGGACTTTGCAGTCGGCCGTATTAATTCACACTGGGTTCGCATGGACCGCGACCGATACCAGAAACCTAAGCGGAACCAACGAGAAGAAAGACCGCTGGGATTTCTTTGGAAACCCCAGCGACTTCAACCAGACCACCAACCCGATCCCGTTCTATCCCGGCAGCAAGATCGCGGCTATGCCTGCGGCGTGTACGCAGGCCGCCGCCTCCATCGGCACGACGACCACCTCTCTGGTGACCTACGGCTGTTTGGCGCAAGGCAGTTCGGCGCTGATCGCACCGCCGCCCAATACGTTCGGCACAGAGGCTCGCGGCCTCTTTCGTGGACCCGCCTACGCTGATTGGGACTTCTCGATATTCAAGAATACGAAGATCAAGGAACGGCTCACCGTCCAGTTCCGCGCGGAGTTCTACAACATCCTCAATCACCCGAACCTTGCCACTGGCAGCGGCAGCGTAACCAGCTCCGTGTTTGGCCAGGCTAACCAGACGTGGGATCAAGCCTCGACCAACCCCGTGCTCGGAACCGGAGGCGCCCGTTCCATCCAACTGGGTCTGAAGCTGCTCTTCTAGCGAAAGCCACCTCTCCGGCCGCTCGGCTGTACCGCCCGGCGGCCGGGGTTTCGATTGGACTTTTCGTTCGCGAGCCTGGTCCGGCTATTCCTGCTTCAGTTTCTAGCCACACAGAGAATCCTCCGTTTTACTTCAAAGCCTCTTCAATAAGCGTTTCTGCTCGGTGGCCATATAAATGTCGCTTCCGAATGGTGGCCTTCACCGCTACACGAGGCTGGCTATGTGTGCTTCACGATGCACCCAACACGCAAAAGACAGCTGCCCTCCGCCCGTCCCAACGGACAGTTACGTGTGGCTCATTCAAGGTCGTATCCTTTGCTCATGAGGAATGCCATGAATCGTCAAACCAATCTCAAACCAGCAATATCGCGCTTGCGCGTTAAAAACAGGAAGGGCTTTCCGAGCCGCCACAGCTTCACGCGCTCGACCCGCATTCTTGCCTATCTCTCTGACTTGCAGGAAATCGTTAAGGAGTTATTTGCAGGGCGGCTTAACCCCATTCAAGAGTCGTAGCGCTCAATTGTGGTGTGCATTGAGAGAGC
>PLJR01000130.1:24993-31441 GCA_003140295.1 Acidobacteriota bacterium | reverse complement strand
TGCAGCCCGTGCAATAATTCTTGCGCCACACCCTCCACCGCGGGACAGGGTCGGGCGCCGCAGTACCCCAAAATTATGCTATATTTAGAAATCGGCGTCCCTCCTTGGGATCCACCTCGAGCAAAGCGGGCCACCGGTGGCCGGCAAATAGAGGGTGAAACCGTACGGTTGGAGCTCGAATCTAACTGACAGGAAGATTGCGGACTAATGGCTACCATAACCGAAACAATCGTAAGTAAAACCAAGCGTCAAGTAATTGATAGGGCGGTTGTTCGCTTCGCGGGTGACTCGGGCGACGGCATGCAGATTTCGGGAAACCAGTTCACCAGCACCGTCGCACTGTACGGCAATGACTTGGCGACCTTTCCCGATTATCCTGCCGAGATTCGCGCCCCTGCGGGTACTCTTCCGGGCGTAAGCGGATTCCAGATTCAGTTTTCATCGGGTGACGTCTTCACACCCGGCGATTCCGTCGACGTGCTGGTGGCCATGAACCCCGCGGCCCTCAAGATGAATGTCCGCGACCTGAAGACAAACGGCATCTTGATCGTAAACAGCGACAGTTTCACCGAAAACGATCTGCGCAAGTCGCATGACGCCACCAATCCCCTCGAAGACCACTCCCTCGACGGATATCGCGTGTTCGCGGTGCCCCTGGAGCGCCTGACCCACGCCGCGCTGGCGGAACTTGGCCTTGACGCCAAGAGCATGAACCGCTGCAAGAATTTCTTTTCCCTGGGCATGTGCTATTGGCTCTACAACCGCTCGATGGATCACACCTTCCACTGGCTGGATGACAAATTCAAGAATAAGCCGCTTCTCGCTGAAGCTAACAAGCGCGCCATGAAGGCCGGATATTCGTATTGCGAGGCCACCGAAGCCTTCCAAGTAAGCTACGAGATTCCGCCGGCGAAACTCACGCCCGGCACGTATCGCAATCTGAGTGGGAATCAAGCGCTCGCGATCGGATTCGTGGCTGCCGCACACCAGGCGGGATTAACGCTGTTTCTGGGCTCCTATCCGATTACGCCGGCCTCGGACATCCTGCACGAGCTGTCGGGATACAAGAACTTCGGTGTACTCACGTTTCAGGCCGAGGACGAAATCGCCGCCATCACTTCCGCCATCGGCGCATCCTATTCCGGCTGCCTGGCGCTTACTACCACTTCGGGTCCCGGCATGGCGCTTAAGACCGAGGCTATGGGGCTAGCCTTGATGGTCGAGCTTCCGCTGGTGATTTGCGATATCCAGCGAGGCGGACCTTCGACGGGACTTCCCACCAAGACCGAGCAAGCCGACCTGCTGCAAGCGCTTTATGGCCGGAACTCAGAGGCTCCTTTGCCCGTGTTGGCCGCGTGCACTCCCGGGGACTGCTTCTGGATTGCCGTGGAAGCCAGCCGCATCGCGCTCAAATATATGATTCCCGTTATCGTGCTTTCCGACGGTTATCTTGCCAATGGGGCGGAGCCCTGGCGTATTCCGTCGTTGGATGAGGTGCCGAAGTTCCCCGTACATTTCGAAACTAATCCGGAAGGCTTCCTGCCGTATCGGCGCGACCCGCAGACGCTAGCGCGCCCGTGGGCCATCCCCGGCACGCCAGGACTCGAGCACCGCGTTGGCGGCCTGGAGAAGCAGGACGTCACCGGAAACGTCAATTACGAGCCCCTGAACCACGAAAAGATGATTCGCCTGCGCGCGGCTAAAGTGCAGGCCATTTCGCAGGATGTTCCCGANNAGCGGCAAAAGGGCCACCGCATCGGCCACGTCCATTTGCGCTATTTGAACCCGTTGCCCAACAACCTGGGTGAAGTGATCGGCCGTTATCGCAAAGTGCTGGTGCCGGAAATGAACATGGGCCAGCTCGTTATGGTTTTGCGCGCAAAGTTTTTGGTAGACGCTGAAGGCTATAACAAAATTCAGGGTCAGCCGTTCAAGCAATCCGAGCTAGAAGCAAAAATCGAAGAAGTGCTGGGCTGAGGGATCGCACCGGCAGGAGCCAGGGAAAACCAAATGACCACGACAATGCCTGTTTTAACTAAGAAGGATTTTCAAACCGACCAGGAAGTTCGCTGGTGCCCTGGTTGTGGGGACTACGCAATTCTGTCCGCCGTTCAGGCCATTTTTCCGGAGCTGGGAATCCCTCGCGAGAAATTCGTCATCATCTCGGGAATCGGCTGCTCGAGCCGCTTTCCTTATTACATGAATACGTTTGGATTTCATACCATCCACGGGCGCGCGCCCGCGGTAGCTACGGGCCTGAAGATCGCGCATCCGGAACTCGAAGTGTGGGTTGTGACCGGCGACGGCGATTCTCTTTCCATCGGCGGCAATCATACGATTCACATGCTGCGCCGTAACGTGGGCATTAAGGTGCTCATGTTCAACAACCGCATTTACGGCCTCACCAAGGGACAATATTCGCCGACTTCGGAGTTCGGGAAAAAATCGAAGTCCACTCCGTTTGGATCGACAGCGCGGCCGTTTAATCCCCTCGCCTTGGCGATAGGCGCGGAGGCCACTTTCGTCGCGCGCTCGGTGGATGTTTTCCAGCAACACCTGAAGGACACGCTGCGCAAAGCCGCGAAACACCCGGGCTCCGCCTATGTGGAAATCCTCCAGAACTGCAATATCTTCAACGATGGCGCGTGGACCGACATCACGGAAAAAGAAGCGCGCAGCGAGCACGTGCTGCAACTCGAACACGGCAAGCCTCTGGTCTACGGCAAGAACCGCGACAAGGGTATTCGCATGAACGGACTGGATCTGGAAGTCGTGCAACTGGGCAATGGAATCGCCGAGCGTGACCTCCTGATTCATGACGAAGAATATAAGAACCCGGCCTACGCCTTCCTGCTCGCGAAGATGGAAGAGCTCCCCGGTTTCCCGACACCGGTGGGCGTGTTGCGCTCCTGGGATAGCGTGCCGCGGTACGAGGACCTGATTAATCTGCAGGTCAAGGACATCGTGGCCAAGCGTGGCGCCGGCGACATCAACAAACTGTTGCGTTCCGGCGATAGCTGGGAAGTCCGCTAAAGTATTCCGCTAGTTCACGCGGATTGCGGATTCAAGGTTTTGAACTGCCGGATAATAGAAAGTCTTCCAGGGGCCGCGTTCACGCGGCCCCTGTGCTTTAACAGCAAGGCTCTCTTATTCCATGCGGTTTGCGGCCTCTTCACGCTGACTACGCTTCCCGGCTTTGACACCAGTTACGGGTGTAGGCGCGTCTTTGAACTTGGCGAAGAAGCCAAATACCCCTCCTATGGCCATCAACACCGGGAATACGAACTTCTGCACGGCCCAGGGAATGTCCAGCATGCCAACTTCGGAGCGGTATCGCGTCAACAAAAACGCCGTGTCGAATAGGCCGGGCCGTTTGCGGTTGTTCGCCTTCATTGAATCAAAGACCGCGCTAAGGATGTATTCGAAGTTGTTCGCGGGCTTGATGTAACCCACGCACCTTAGTTCACTTGTGCCGGCGTTCCAGAAGCGATGGGCGACTCCGGCAGGGAACTTCACGGTTTCACCTGTTTCAGCGTAGCGCGCGGGTTCGCCAAACACCTGGTAGGCCACCTTGCCCTGCTTGATGGTCAGGGCTTCCTCTTGCAGGTGGTGCACGTGCATCGGAGGACCGGCGTTCGGCTGAACGCAGTTCTCAACCTCCAGGCGCTCTTCGCCCGCTACCCGCGCAATTCGCAGGAATGTCAATTCTTCACCGGTGCCGCTGGTTATGGTGTGGGGATGCGCCGGGCGGGCGGGGGCCGCGGCTGTGCCGTTATCCGCTGCAGTCAAGGTTTCGGTTAGCATTTTCTTGTTCCTTTCCGGGAGGTCTTGTAGTAGCTTTACAGCCTGTCAAGAGCACACTACAAGCAGCTTTACAGCATGTCAAGTACAAAAGATACTCGCGTGAAAATTCTCTCGGCGGCTTTGGCTCTGATACGCCGCCGCGGCGCCGGCGCTTCGCTCGGCCGGATCGCGCGCGCAGCCCGTGTCTCCCGCCAGGCGATCTACCTGCATTTCGCCGATCGCGCCGATTTGCTTACCGCGCTGGTGCGTTTTGTGGATGAGAAACGAGGCCTCCCAGACAAACTGCGCGAAATTCGCGAGGCGAGCTCCGGAGTTGCGGCGCTTCGCGCAATGGTGGCGCTGCAGGCCACGGACAATCCGATCCTCTGGCCCATCGCGCGAGCCTTTGATGCCGTCCGTCGCGACGACCCCGCCGTCGAGCGTTCGTGGCAGGATCGCCTTGATGATCGCCTGCAGGGGTGCCGAGCCATCGTGGCGCGCTTGCAGGCCGAGAATTCACTTCGTGCGGACCTCGATCCCGGCGTCGCCGTGGATTTGCTGTGGACGATTACCTCTCTGCGGATGTGGGAGGATCTCGTGGTCCAGCGCGGCTGGAGCGCTGAAACGTTTCAGGACCACGTCAACCGACTGCTCCTGGAGTCAATTACAAACGTTCCGCTCGGATCCTGGGCGTGAGTCAAGTGCGCATTACAGGACGAAGAAAGTTGCGGATGATGGGCAGCTTCTGGAAGGAAGGTAGATTTTAAACAGCGGCCTAGGAGCCGGCCTTGGAAATCGTGATGGTTTGCGGTTTTGAGGGCGTGCCCAAGGGCGGAGCGGCGGGCGCGGGATTGTTCGCGAAATAATTCTTCTCGTAGAGGCGCTTGTAAATACGGCCGGCGATTTCCGCCGCAAAGGGGCCCTTGACGATGGTGCTGTGCCCACGCATCAACACCGCCAAGACGATCTTGGGATTGGCTTGATCCGCATAGGATACGAACCAGCCTACGCGAGAAGCCGAGTCAGAGCAGGTGCCCGTCTTGCCCAGCGGCTGTTCGCCCTCGCCGCCCCAGCTCAAGCGCGCTGTTCCGTATAGAACCGCCGCCAGCATGCCGTCGCGAATATCGGGAACCAGGGACCCGATGTCGAGCTGGCGCTTGATGCGCGGCTCAAAACTTTCTGAATCTCGCGCACTTTGCGGATATTGCAGGTAGTAAATCGTGCCGCCATTCGCCAACGTGGAGACCACCGAGGCTAGCTGCAAGGGCGTGATTTGAATGCCTTCGCCAAAGCTCGACATGCGGGCAACTCCGCCATTCTTGGGCGGCTCGGAGGGCAGAATGCCGGCATTCTCCGAGGCCAAGCCGTAGCCAGACATCTCGCCCAGGCCCATGAGGCGCGCGTAGTGCGAAACCGTGTCAAAGCCCATGCGCCGGCCCAGTTCCTCGAAAAATGCGTTATTCGAGTGCGCCAGCGCTTCCACCAGATTCAGGTAGCGGCGAGGCGCGACTTTGATCATCGAATCGCGCGTGATAACGCTTTCCTCAAGCGCCGCCACCGCGATTATCGGCTTGATCGTAGAACAGGGAATAAAACCGGATGAGAAAGCCAGCTTCTGGTTGACAATACTAAGCACGCGGCCGGTGTTGGGATTTACCGCAACCACCGAACCGTTATAGCGGCCGAGCCCCGCCAGCGCGGCTTCGCGCACCACGGGATCATCGAAGGTGCCAATATCGTCTTTACCGGAATCCGCGAACGTTGGAACGCCCAAAACAGATGCGCGGCTGATCCGCCGGTGCACTACAGTGGGGTGCGCCACGGGCTTGGCCACCGGATGCAGTGGTGCCTTGACAGCGGAAAAACTTACTGCCGGGGCACAGCTCAGCGTTGCGCAAAGCGCAGTTGTGACAAGGCGAAAGTGAGTCCTGCGGCTGGGCATACTAATTTTAGACGCCTTCGTTCCTAAATGGTTTGCCTGAGCCCTACTGCGGCTTGAGTTGCAGTATATTTAAGAGCTTAGTGCGACGCAATAGGAAATCAGCACCATCTTGCGTAGTACTGCCGACCGCATGGTATTTGTTCCCAAAGAGATACGGAAGCGGCCATCACGCTTCGATTCATGTTGCTATCGTCCTATCTTCGCTCGCGCTCCCGCAGCTACCATAGGCGTCACATGCGCGCCGGGTCTTTCGGCGCTGCGCTCCGCGGGCTTTTCCTGCGGCCGTTCGACTTTTTCGGCCGGCGCAGGCGCTGCTTCCGCAGGCGCAGAAGGATTCGCGAGGCCGAGCTTCTTGCGCAGCGCGAATTCAAGTTTGGCGCGGATGTCCATATGCTCTTTCAAGAACACGCGCGCGTTTTCACGGCCCTGGCCCAGACGCTCGCCCCCATAGCTTAGCCAGGTGCCGCTCTTCTCGACGATGTTGTGCTCGACTCCCAAATCGAGCAGGTCGCCTTCGAGCGAAATGCCTTCGCCATAGAGGATGTCGAATTCGGCTTCGCGAAACGGGGCCGCCACTTTGTTCTTGACCACTTTTCCGCGCGTGCGCGAGCCTATCACCCGGTCGCCCTCTTTGATGGCTTGTATGCGCCGGATATCCAGGCGGATGGAGGCGTAGAATTTGAGCGCCCGGCCGCCTGTCGTGGTTTCGGGATTGCCGAACAT
>PLJR01000130.1:1986-24970 GCA_003140295.1 Acidobacteriota bacterium | reverse complement strand
TCGAGCTCGGCGCGCGGCACCAAGGCCGCCACCGAGTCCACGACCACCACATCGAGCGCGCCAGAACTGATCAGCGTCTCCGCGATCTCGAGCGCCTGCTCTCCATTATCGGGCTGCGAGACCAGCAGGTTATCGACATCCACGCCCAGCCTGCGCGCGTATGACGGATCGAGGGCATGCTCGGCGTCGATGAAGGCCGCTTGGCCGCCCATCTTCTGCGCCTGCGCGATCACGTGCAGAGTCATGGTGGTCTTGCCGCCCGACTCCGGTCCAAAAATTTCGATGACGCGGCCGCGCGGAAATCCGCCGACGCCCAGCGCGGCATCCAGGCTCACGGCGCCGCTGGGGATAACGCTCACTGGAACGAGCACGTCCCGATTGCCGAGACGCATGATGGCGCCTTTGCCATACTGTTTCTCGATTTGCGCAATCGCTGATTCGAGAACCTTGCCGCGATCTTCTGCCATGCTTCACCTCGAGAGGGAGATTCCGCCGCCGATGGGCGCGAGTGTATCAGATTGTCAATTCCCGGTTTTGTTTTGTTGGGGCCACATGTTCCAATCGGTGCATACTAGCATAGGGCGAATAAAAAGCAAATAGTGTCATTGGACTATCGGGCTGCGATTCTCAACGTTCATAGGTGTAAAAGCCCCGGCCCGATTTCCTCCCGAGCCAACCCGCGGATACCATCTTGCGCAACAGCGGGCAGGGGCGGAATTTAGGATCGCCAAACCCCTGCAACAGCACCTCCAGCACGTCCAAACACACATCGATGCCAATATAGTCGGCGAGCTCGAGCGGGCCCATGGGGTGGTTCATGCCCAACTTCATCACGGCGTCCACCGATTCCGCGGTGGCAACGCCCTCCAGCACGCAGAACGCAGCCTCGTTGATGAGTGGCATCAACACGCGATTGGATACGAACCCGGGCGAGTCGTTCACGGCGACAGGCTTTTTTTCAATTTTAACGCACAGCTTCATGGCCGTGTCGAAAGTTGCGTCGCTGGTCTGCAGCGCGCGTATCACCTCGACCAGCGCCATCACCGGTACCGGATTCATGAAATGCATGCCGAGAAAACGGTCCGGGCGGCCGGTGGCGCCGGCCAGCGCAGTGACCGAGATAGAAGAAGTATTCGTGGCCAAAATGGCCGCAGGGCGCAAAACACGGTCCGCCGCGGCGAGCACTTCCCTCTTGATTTCGATCTTCTCGGGAACGGCCTCAATCGCAAAATCGGCGCGCGTGATTGCGGCGAGGTCGGTAACGAACTCAATGCGGCCGAGGATTTGCGGCTTATCGGCTTGCGCAACCTGGCCTTTTTTTATTTCGCGGTCGAGATTTTTGGAGATGATGCCGGCGGCATGATCCAGAAAGCGCTTCTCAACGTCGCGCAAGATGACGGAGTAGCCGCAGCGCGCAAAAACATGCGCGATGCCATTCCCCATGGTGCCGCCGCCCAGCACGGCAACCGTGCGAATCTGATCGACGTTGAGGTTTGGCGAAGTCATGCAGCATGAATGCGGTCGACGGGGACTTCCACTTCGCTCACGCCTTTGAATGAAAACAGGAGCTTCACGAGAAACATGGGCGGATTTTCCTGCGACTGGCGCACGATTTGCCCCACGGCGTCGGTGACGGCCGCATGGAACAGCACATCTTTCACCTGGATACCCGCCAGGTTTACGCGCACGTTTTGACCGGGTTTGAAGATGGGCTCCATTTAGCTTTCAGCGCGCGGCCTTTAGCGTTCCACGGCCAAGGCTACCGCGTTACCGCCGCCCAGACACAGCGCCGCGATGCCGCGATGCACGTTACGGCGCTGCATCTCGTACAACAGCGTGACGAGAATGCGCGCGCCGGATGCTCCTATGGGATGGCCGATCGCCACGGCGCCGCCGTTGACATTCACTTTTGACGGATCGAGATGCAGCTCACGTATTACGGCGATGGCTTGCACCGCGAAGGCTTCGTTCAATTCGATGAGGTCGACGTCGCGATCGCGATCCCAGCCGGTTTTCTTGAGAATTTTCTCGACGGCTTCGACGGGCGCCATGAGGAGCCACTTGGGTTCCAGGCCCGATACCGACTGCGCAACGATTCGCGCCAGGGGTTCGACGTGCAGACGCGCGGCGTTTTCTTCGCTGGTAACGACCAGAGCCGCAGCACCGTCATTGGTGCCCGGCGCATTGCCAGCGGTGACGATGCCATCCTTTTTGAACGCAGGACGCAATTTCGCGAGAGTTGCCAGCGAGCTGTCGGGACGAGGCGATCCGTCGCGGCGCACGACCAGGGTCTCTCCCTTTTTTTGCGCCACTTCGACCGGGACAATCTGCGATTCGATAAAGCAGGAGTTCATCGCGCGGACGGCTTTCTGGTGGCTTTCGAGCGCGAACTGATCCTGCTCGTCGCGGGAAATTTTGTACTTCTCCGCCACAAGCTCGGCGGTGATGCCCATGTGATAGTTCTCGTAGGCATCCCACAAACCATCGTGGATCATGGAATCCACAACTTCGCCATTGCCAAACCGATAGCCGGTACGCGCGCCGGGCAACAGGTATGGGCAATTGGACATGGACTCCATGCCGCCGGCGACTACGATTTCACTTTCGCCGAGCGAGACTGCTTGCGCTGCAAGCCCGACGGCCTTGAGTCCCGAGCCGCAAACTTTATTGATGGTCATGGCGGCGACGCGGACGTGCAGGCCGCCACGCAGCGCCGCCTGGCGCGCGGGATTTTGCCCCAACCCCGCTTGCACGACATTGCCCATGATGACTTCATCGACCGTTTCCGGAGCAATGCCAGCGCGGCGCGCGCTTTCCGCAACAACCTTGGCGCCCAGCTCGGTAGCGGAAAGCGGCGCCAGGCCACCTTGAAATTTACCCACCGGAGTCCGCACGGCACCGATAATCACGGGCGTACTGACGGCGCGCGATGATGCCAGCGGAAATTCTTCATTCATGTCGCGCCTCCTTGCGGGCGGCATGCTCGCGGCGGCGAATGGAGGTCAGGCAACTGCACGACGATGATGCGCTCGCGCCGCCGGCGAGCCGGTGCGCACAGGGTCCCAGCATAGATTTGCGGGCTGGAGGAGTCAACGCGGACCGGTGCTGGCGAGCGGGTGTTACATAATTCGGAGGCTATACCCCCAGGCAGTTCGTATCTGTATGATTTTATGCGGCTTACAAAATTAGGCATTTGTATATTGCTGATTCTGCGAAGGTTACGGAGCGCGAGTTGGCGCGATAAACGAGGTTTCGGGCGAAAGCCTGGGGGTAACAGGATCACGGGAGCGGCGCAGAAGTCAGCAATCACGTTACATGGTACCACATTTAACACTAATGGTCAATCATAACCAATCGGTACACATAGGGTGGCTGGCGGGGCGAATGCAACATGATTGTACTCGCACCCACGGCCACTTCGAAGCATAGGTGCGGGAGCAATGCAGGGTTCAATTTTGAAGGCGGGTTAGGAGATACCGCGCGCCAGAGTCGCGCCCCTGCCGCGCGCCGGGCTAGCAATAGAACTCGCGACAGATCTTCACGCTTCTATGCAGATGCGTTCCGCGGCGAGCAGTCCTGGGTGCACATCCAGCACATTCGCATGACTTTGAGTACGATTAATGCGAGGGGACTTTCTTCCCTTGCTCACTGAGGTCAGATTCACCGTTGTCAGTTTCGCGAGTCCATTCGGCCCATTACGACTGCCTTATCGGAGGCGAAATTGAGATTCAAAAGCTCGCTCTAACTGTTGACACGACGGTGCTCCAAAGAGATACTCCGTGTTTCTTGCGCGAGGGAATTCGTCGCTGGATCTTGCCGGCGCCGAGCCGCCCAGGGAGTCGGCCGTGATCTGCCCATCCTGTCATACCGACGTTCAAGAGGAAAACGCCTTCTGTGGCAAGTGTGGCGCCGCGCTCACCGCGACCGCCGCTGCACATTCCCCGTATCTGCGGAACTATGGTGCAGCGGCTTCGGGGGTCCTCTTGAACATCGGGGCGCGCCTGTCGGCATTCACCTCGACGGGCAAGCTCGAAGGGTTCAGCCTCAGGGAGATGTTCTCGGAGACGTTCCGCCACCGCGCTCCGGAGGAGATCGAAAACTACCTGCTGGTAGGGACCAATCGCACTACGCCAAATATCCTGGACGTGAGCACCGGGTGGCCAAAGCCGTGGTTTTTCGCGCGCGTCTTTTTCTTCGTGGCGGTGGTGTATGCACTCTTCCTCGGCTCGATGGTATTTTTCACCAACCCTAAGTTCATACCAGGATTCATCTTTATGGGCTCGCTGGCGGTGCCACTGGCAGTCCTGGTGCTGTTCTTTGAACTCAATACGCCAAGGAATGTCTCGTTTTATTCGCTGATGACGCTGATCGCGATGGGCGGCGTGCTCTCCCTGATTACCAGCTCTATCGGATACCAGTACAGCATGTTTGATTGGCTGGGCATGCCCCAGGCTGGGATTATCGAAGAAGTGGGCAAGCTGGCGGCCGTGATTATCATCTGCCGCCAAACCAAGCATAAGTACATCCTGAACGGCATGCTGTTCGGCGCCGCGATCGGGGCGGGCTTTGCCGCTTTCGAAACCGCCGGTTACGCCCAGGACGCCCTGCTGAACGGCTTGGCCCAGGTGGGCTTCAACACGCAGACGTTTTTCGGCGCGGGCGGTTCGAATTATTTGCACGACCAGCTGTTTGCCCGCGCGTGGCTGGCGCCCTTCGGACACGTCGTGTGGACTGCGATCACAGCCGGAGCCGTTTGGCGCGTGAAGAAAGATCGACCCTTCAACATTCATATGTTGAACGGGACGTTCTGGAAAACGTTTTTGGTTCCCATGGTCTGTCACATGATTTGGGACTCGCCGGCTGCCATGGGCGCCGCGAATCCCAACCTATTCAATTACGCCGTGACCCTGGCACTGGGTGCCGTCTCCTGGTATGTGGCGTTTGGGTTGGTGCAGGAAGGCCTGAAGCAGGTGGCGGAAGAGCAGGTTCGCGTCCTCAAGGAACAGGACCCCCTCGCGGTAACCGCGACGCCTGTCGGCATCGCGTCCTCCTAAGTCACACTCTCGCGAGCGCCTGCCAGATTACGGGTGACTTCCCCGTTGGCAATCAGTCCGAGCCTACATCCGCAGCGCACGTAAGCCAGGGACTCGGAACGTGTGCCCGAACAGTGCTAGTTCTGCCGGCGGAGACCGTCGTTCCTCCAGTGAATGCCGTTTCTACAGACTGTGTTCTCTATTTGCCGACCATCAGAATTGAAAACGAACCCGGCACCATGGGGCCGCGGGCAGGGCGTCCTGCCGGTCCGGGCGGCGCGTTAGCCGGAGCCGGACCGTAGTTGGCCGTCATGGTGAGCACGTGATTCGTCTTGGTGTCGAGGGCCATAGTCTTTGCGCCCGGCATCGTTTGCAGTGTTTGCTCGACTGTGAAGCTGGTCGGACTGTTTTCCTTGATGAAGGTCATCGAGCCGGCGGCTTCCGCGCTGATGGCTTCCATTGTAGCGGGATTGAACGCCACAGTATCGACGCCCTCACCGGTGGGGAAAGTGGCAAGAGTGTTGCCGTTGTCGGCGTTCAAAATCACTACGACAGGTTTGGGGTCGCGGTAATACGCAAAGAGTACGTGATTCTTCGCATCCCCTGACATCCCGCTGCCGTGAACGCCCTTCGAGCTCATATCATAGTTCGCCGTAACGGTCAGATTTTTCGCGTTCACCACGGCGACGCCGCCCTTGTCTGAGATGTTTATGTAGACTGTGCCTTTACCATCGCTTACCGCCTGCTCCGCTGTTCCCGCCAAATCAACCGTCCCAACCACGGTACCTTCCTTCGCGTCGATCACCGTGGCGTATGGCGGCGTGTGACTCAATATCCACACCCTCTCGTTGTACGCATCAAACATGATCCCGTCGGGACGGCCGTCCACTTCTATGGTCTTGATCACTTTCAAGGTTTCCGAGTCCCACATGCTGAGCGGCTTCGTTGTCGAGAACCCATGGTGGGATTTGGGATCGACCACAGCACCACCGGATTTGACATCGGCGATCGTGCCGGCCGGTTCAAGTGTATCCAGGTTGAAGACCGTCAACTGCCCCATCGGGCCACTGCGCGGTATGTACAAACGGCGGCCTTCGACGTCCGCGAAAATATAGTCAAAGCCGCCTTCGCCGCCAACTTTGGCCGTTTTTAGTAGCTTATAAGGACCTGCCGATGAGGCGTGTTGAGCCAATCCTACGGACGCCGACATCGCGATCGCGGCTGCGAGTACAACTGCTAAACAAAATGATCGCATGATATTTTCCTCCATCTACATGGAATTCCCATCGGGGCCCCAGGCTGCGACGCAATATACACCACATTCAGGACTTATGTCGCCGAACTGCTAATTCAGCGCTCGGACTGGGCCTGCGCCGCAATCGGAGAGGGGCTTGCCACGGATTGAT
Source organism: Acidobacteriota bacterium (assembly GCA_003140295.1). GTDB lineage: Bacteria > Acidobacteriota > Terriglobia > Acidiferrales > UBA7541 > Palsa-189. The sequence goes on along the minus strand of PLJR01000130.1, from coordinate 18,531 downwards.
GGTGGAAACCTCGTTGTGGAGGGTGTAGTGGGCGGGTACAATGTAGGCCCCTGTCCCCCGATCAAGAAATACGAATAGAAGTTCAGCCAAATTTAATTTCACCTCAAGCGGGGTCGATTCGTGAATGAGGCAGTGCCTGTGCAGCGGGAGCGCAACTCAATCTCCGCGTACTTAAAGAAGCTGTCTTACCTTCCCTTCCGCCAAAAAGAAGATTTTCCCTTTGAGCTTTTGTGGTGCCTGGCCGTCGCGGTGCAAATCACCGTGGTTTTTGCGGCGCCGCTTTTCCCGTCCCAGGATGGGCCGATGCATTTGTATTACGTGGATGTGCTACGGAGTGTGCTAACCGGTAATGGCGCGCATACAAAATACTACGCGCTGCAACACCCGCTTCCCCCCTATCTGTTTCAATATGCATTAACTCTTTTGATGGAGATTTTCTGGACACCGCTCGTCGCGGAAAAGGTCATGGTGGCGCTGTATGCGGTGTGGTTTGCGATTGCCACCAGGTACCTTGCGCGTTCGCTTGGCCCGGGATGGAGGATTCCCGCGCTGATCTCGGTGGCATTTGCACTAAATCGCTGGGTGTACATGGGTTTTTTCAATTTCAACATGGGCCTCGCCACCGCCTTCTTCCTGATCGGGTATTGGTCTCGCCACGCCCGGCCGGTCCTGGGACCTAGAGAAGCGCTCGTTTTCTCGGTGGCCTTAGCGCTCCTGGCGACGATGCATCCGGTGCCAGTGCTCTTCGTTGTCGGGTATGTCGTCCTCTACACACTCGGTGCATGGTTCAAAACTGAATCCGCCCTTGAGGGTGAGGCCGGAACTTTGCACCGTCGTACCCTCCGGCGCATTTTTTCCATCCTGTTGCCGCTGCTGTTATGTATTGCTATCGGACTGTGGATACACGCTATCGCTGCCCCCGTGACCCACCTGGACATGAAGGCCTGGGTCTCGGGCGTGAATAAGATTGACCGCGTGAAGGATTTGGCACGACTGTTTCCAATCCTTCCACTTACGGGTAGTACATACCGGAAGAGCGTAGCGTTCTTGCTCGGCGTGCTGGTGCTTTTGTCCGTACGAATAACCGGTTGGAAGCAAACTCAACCGAATGGCGAACAATTAAAGCTGCCCATCTTCTTGACCACCGCGGCATGCCTGGTTATATACATCGTTGGGCCTAATCGCATGAGCGGTGGCAGCTATTTCCCGCAGCGGTTTTGCATTTTCGCATTCATCCTGGGCATTACCTCGCTGGCATTCAGCGAGGCGCGTGGGCCGGCTAAGGTGCTTTCCATGGCCGCAGCAGCGCTGCTGATGCTGATCATCGCGGTGCCGCTTTGGAGCACCAACCGTGCGCTCGCCAAAGAAATCGCACCTTTTTTGAATCCTCCGCCGTTACCGCCCGGTTCTCGCGGAGCTTACGTCATGGAGGCGGGCAGTTGGCCTGCCGACCTGTCTGAAGGATGTAATTTCTCGGCGGGGTTCCATATCGCTATGCACCTGTTTAGACAGTCACAGTTAGTGCTGATTAACCCGCCGTGGAACGCATTGCCCACGACACCGATGGTAACTAAAGATAACTATCCGTGGACCGGCGCGGTCGATAAAATCAGCCCCGATCTTGTACCGCTGATGGCCCACTGGAATGCGACGTCGAGTAAGGATCATATCGATTGTTTTGTGGTCATCAAGCAGCATGGCAGCTTGCCGCCTCTGGTGATGGAGTTCGTCAGGGACGCAGGCCTCGTTGATATTGCTGGGGACTCCGACCGATTTGCCATGCTCGTCGCCCCGTCCTACCGCTAGTGTGGCCAGTGTGGCGGCTGGTTGGACCAACCAACAGCCGCCTTGTTTATACAGGGTAATCAAATAGTGAATAGTCGGTAGGGTATCTCCCTAACACAGCTACCATATGACCCTGATTGTCGACAGGGCAGACGTCCCAGATATTGGCTCACATTTAGAAACGGGGTCATAAACCATGAACAAGTTAGCCATTTTTTACGTTTCTACGCTTCTCCTGTCATTACCGGCGGCCAGCCGTGCGCAACAGCCGGCCTCAGCGGTGCGGGATAGCCAGCCAACCTATCGCGTTACGATGGTTCCGCGAACCATTCTGGCCATTAACTACGAGAATCGCACGAAAACAGAGGTTGGATTTCAAGGTTCGCCGCTCATGCCGCTGGCCAAAGGACAGGCCGACGTTGAAGGCAAGAACGGCCGCATTGGAGTGAATGCCGAGTTCAAGAATTTGGAGCAGCCGCAAAAATTCGGGCCTGAATATCTGACCTACGTGCTCTGGGCCGTCACACCGGAAGGACGCGCGAACTATCTTGGCGAATTGCTGCTGACGGGAGACAAGAGCAAGCTGCAGGCAACTACCACGCTGCAAACTTTTGGGCTGGTGGTCACGGCGGAACCCTATTACGCAGTCGTCCAGCCAAGCGACGCAGTGGTGCTGGAAAATGTGGTGACGCCGGAGACTTCGGGGACACTGCAGAAAGTCAACGTGAGCTACAACCTATTTAACCGTGGACTATACAGCTACAACTTCGCGGCAGCGTCACAGGCTTACGGGAAATCCAAGGTGCCGCTCGAATTAGAAGAGGCCAGAAACGCGGTACAGATAGCGAAAAATTCCGGCGCCCAACAATACTCCCCGGAGAGCTTGAGCAAGGCGGAACAGTCGCTAAGCAATGCCGAAGCCATGGTGAAGCGGGGCAACAGCAAGGTGATCGTCCAGAACTCTCGTGATGCGGTCCAAAACTCCGCTGAAGCGCTGGATACCACGATCAAGCGGCGCGAAGAAGAAGCGCAGGCCAAGGAACGGGCCGCCGCAGCACAACAGACTGCGGACGCCCGGGCCGCGGCGCAAGCCTCCGCTGCCCGGCAGGAACAAGAGGCAACAGCGCGCCAGCAAGCGGAACTGGAAAAGGAAAAGGCGGAACTGCAAGCACAAAAAGCAGCGCAGGAGAACGCGCAGGCACAATTGCAATCGCAGCAGGACGCGCAGGCGCGCGCAGCGGCGGAGGCGAGATCGCAGCAGGATGCCCAAGCCGCTGCCCAAGCGCAGCAGGCCGCGGCCCAGTCGGAACTGGAAAAGCAACAACTGCGAGCAGCGCTGCTGCAGCAATTCAACCGTATTCTGCCCACTACCGACACACCCCGCGGATTGAAGGCGAACATGGCCGACGTCCTTTTCGCCACAGGGAAATACGAACTCCAGCCCAGCGCCCGGGAGGCTTTAGCCAAATTTACAGGGATCGTTCTCGCCCACCCAGGACTGAAAATGCAGGTGGAGGGGTATACCGACAGCGTAGGGTCGGATACCTTTAACCAGACCCTCTCAGAAAATCGCGCTAACGGTGTGCGTGCTTATTTGATAGCCCAGGGAATCGATCCCAGCGTGATCAATGCGCTTGGCTATGGCAAATCCAATCCCGTAGCCAGTAACGATACTCCGGCGGGCCGGCAACAGAATCGCCGCGTGGAAATCGTTATCTCCGGCGAAATTATCGGCACTCAGATCGGCTCGAACAACCCGGGCCAGCAGGCGCCTTTGGCCGCGCCCGTGCGGCAACAATAAGCTCGGCCACCGGCACACTTCCTTCTCACTCGAGGCTCGTGTCAGGACTTGCCCCGCTTCCCGCAAAACTGATCGATCGGCCACTTGCAGTGCGTCCCGGCACTTACGAGCTGCCCCCTATTACTTCGGGCGCATTCCCTTTGTTGCCGCTTTAATTCGTGCGACTCGTTCTTCCGGGTCAAAAGTCGTACAATGCACCCCCCTGGAGGATGAGATGACTGAATCGAGCTTTATTCCCGGGCCCCGCTTGGCCCTACTTCTGCTTTTGGCTATTTTAGGCGGTTTGACGCCCGCGCAATCGCAACAAGCCCCGGCGCTGGTAATCGAAGGCGGTACCCTCATTGACGGCAACGGCGGGATGCCGGTGCAAGATTCCGTCGTCGTGATCCAAGGCAACAGGATCACCAGCGTATCTCGGAAGGGGCAAGCGGCTGCGTATCCCGCGAACGCCTGGGTTATCAAGGCGGATGGAAAGTACGTTCTTCCGGGCCTCTTCGATTCGCAAAACTCCTACAGTTGGTATTTTGGCGAAGCCATGCTCAACCACGGCGTCACCTCGACCATCGATGTAGGCACGACCGGTGAAACAGCAGTGCCCTATCGCGACGCCGTGTTTCATGGCAAGACAAAAGGTCCGCGCGCGTTTACCGGCGTGTCCAGACTGAGTGTCAACGCGAATGCCCTCGTGGCGACAGGCCTCGAAAACCCGCTGACGCATACGCGCGTTCCTAAATCGGCCGAAGAAACGCGCCAACTCGTGCGAGCTTGGATTGCCGCCGGCGCCGATTACATCCTTACCTACGATGGCGCTCTCCCCATGGATTATTACCAGGCCGCCTTCGATGAGGCCAATAAAGCCGGCAAGCCGGTGTTCACGCGAGCCTACGGGCCCGTCTTGTTTCCAAAGGATGCTGCCCTGTTGGGCTCGGCGAACTTGCCTCATTCCGCCGGCATCGGCATCGCTGTCACCAAAGATCCTTCCAAGTTCAAGGAAGGACGCGACGACAGAAACGAACTCGACCGCTACGCGGAGATGGACGACGCCAAGGCGCGCGATCTGATCCAGGTATTGGTAGCGCACCATGTGGCTCTGGTGCCCACGTTCATGATCAATTTTCCCGGATATCCCAAGGAATGGACGCAATTCGCGGAGGAAGCGCGGCTGCTGTTCACCAATCCGGACCTGCTCGCTTACTATCCCGCGAATGCGATGCGGTCCGCTTTGCAAAGTTACCTTCGCAGCGACCAGGGCGACGTACGCGAGCGGCGCATGAAGGGCTACCAGAACGCCATGCGCTTCCACAAGATGTTCGTGGACGCCGGCGGGCATCTGGTGGTTTCCGGCAACACCAATGATGCCTGGGTGCCGGGAGTCGACCTGCATCAGGAAATGCAGATCATGGCCGACGCCGGCCTTACGCCGATGCAGATCATCCAGGGGTCAACCAAATATCCGGCGGAGATGCTCCGCAAACAAAATCTTCTGGGCACGGTCGAAGCCGGCAAGCTGGCCGACGTGATCATCGTCAACGCCGATCCGCTCCAGGACATCAAGAACCTGGACAAGATCAATACCGTCATTCAGGACGGCAAGGTCGTGGAACTCGGGTACCATTCGAATTACACCAGCCCATTTTCGAATGTGGCCGCGCAAACAATCAGCGTGGAGGGGCTTCCGTGGGCCGTCGAGATGAAGAAGTCCACCCGCGGCGCGGAAGGCGGACCCCAGCGGGGAGGCGATGATTCCGCTATTCCGGATCCCCCCAATTCACCGCAGCCCGCCATCGAAACGATGACCCCGATTATTGTTAAGCAGGGCGAGTCCGCTGTGATCACTTTGACCGGATTCAACTTCGTGCGCAGATCAGCCGTGTATTTCAACGGCAAGCCCGTGCCGTTTCGAGCGGTGAAATCCACCCAGCTCGAGGTCATGCTCGATGCGGAAGCCCTACGCGAGGGGGGAAGATTCGATCTGGTGGTGAAAAATCCCGAGCCGCTGGATCCCTTTTTTGTGAGGAGCATGTGGGGTAATGGGACGTCCAACATCGCCCATCTGATCGTAAATTATAAATACTGATCCGTGTGCAGGAGTCGTCTGGCGAAAACTTTTTCGATGTGCCTAGTCGAAACTCGAGGGTTAGTTCGTATAAACCGAGCTTTACATTTCCTCAACTGTTCATCGGCCCGGTTGCATCCCTTGTGCCTTGTAAACCGCGGCTGCCTCAGGTGACGAGAGGTAGTCCAAAAGTGCCTTGGCTGCTGCGGGATCCTTTGCGTGCGCAGACACGAACCCAACCAGAGTGGTCGGAGTCGAAATCGCCTTCGGCAAGGGCCCTACCACATCGATAGCCGGATCGTTCATTTCGCTGAGGAATGTTAAGCCGATGTCCACCTCGCCCTTGGCGACGAGCGACATTGCGCCAGCGCCACCTTGGGCAAGCTTTATCTTTGGCTTCATCTGATCGGCGATGCCCAGCTTACTGAGCGTCTCATTGAAACTGACCCCTGCGGCTGCCCCAGCTGTTGCATCAGGATAGGAAATCGACTTCGCCGCCAGCAACATTCGCTTGACCGCATCTGGCGTCGAGATATCGGGCTTCGGCGCGCCTTTGCGTACAGCTACTCCCACCGCAACGCTCGCGAGAGGCGTTGCACTGCTGGCGATAACGTTGCCGGAGTCGATCACTTCCTGGTAAGGAGGTTGCACGATGGGCACGTCAAAAGGGTCTCCGTGCACTACCTGCTGCTTAGTGCCTCCACCGGAGCCGAACGTCGCCTTAACCGGATGTCCAGTCTTACGTTCGAAGCCCGGTGTTAGCTGCTCGATGGCAGCCCTGATGCCGCCCGGCGCGACGAGAGTGACCTCACTCTGGGCGCGGACACTGCGTGCATGACCCACGACCAGGGCAATGATCATGACTGTCGAAAACAGATATTTCATATCCTCCTCCCAACGCGTCCCGTTTGATTCGGGTACATCGGTTCAGCCACGGCCGCCGGGGCGAAATACCGGAACAGAGTGCCAAAGCGATCTCCTCTGGCCCGCGATTCGCCGAATTCCCTAGTATAAAATCTTGACGCCGAACACTACGTTGCGTGAAGTACTCGTGAACAGATCGCGCGAGTCCAGGAAAGTGCCGGCCTTCACTGACGCGTTTAGATTGGCATAACTTTGATTCAGCGCATTCGTAGTGTGGGAGAATATATCTACTTGGTTCAGAGCGTACTGCGGATGGTTGAATACGTCGTATGCTTCCACCCGGAACTGCAGTGCAACACGCTCAGTGGCCTTGACGTTCTTAAGCAACGCCATGTTCCAAATGTTCGTGTGCGGCGAGGTGAAAGTGTTGCGGCCTAGATTTGTTAGCGCGCCCACGCCCGCTTGAATGTACTTCGCGTTCGGATTGATGCCCGCAGCCAGGCCACCCACTCCATCGGAGACGTAGCCCACGGTGAGGTTGGCGGCGCATGCGGAATTGCTGTTGGCCGTAATCGTTACGCTCGTGGACGCTGCGGAAGTGCGGCAAACGCGATTCACGAGGCTGCCCACGCCCTCAGTTCCAGAGGGATTCAAGATTGCACGATCGGTGGCGGCATCACCATTACCGTTGGAATCGACCCCGGACTGGATGGTTATTGGTTGTCCGGTCTGGAAAATGTAGGACCCCGTCCATTCCCAGCCATTGAGAGTCCCTCTGACCAACCGGTTGTTTGAGTCTATTTTGGGCGTGTCATAGAGATATGTAAGCGCGACCTTATTGCGAACGTCCAGGGCAGAGCGCGCCCATTCGTTGCGGAGATTAAAGCTATCTTCCGGGCGGCGAGGATTGATCGCACTCGTGTTCAAGTCATTCGTGGAATCGTCCATTGCTTTGGAGAATGTGTAGTTCCCTTGCAATTCCAAACCATGATCGAAGCGATGTCTCACTTGGACCGCGCCACCATGATAAGTACTCGCCCCGACTGGCGCTTCCGCTGTGATCGCGCCCAAAGTAAAACCCTGCGCCGCGTAACGACGCCCGCCGGCGCCAGGCACGCCGATCAAGGCATTGAATTGAGCAAGCGTCGGGGCGGTCGTAGCAATTGAACTAGGAATATCCGCAGCATGAATAAAAGTGGGCAGAGGCAGCGCGCCATTTTGAAATGCGCTTATGGAGTTGAGTTGCAGTTGCACGGGAAGCTCCAATCCACGGGTACCGAGATAGCGCAACTCCACGCTGGTGTTCTTGAAAATTTCGCGTTCAACCTCGAGCGACCAGCTGAACACCTTGGGAGCCTTGGAATCCTCCATGATTTGCGCGGTCTGATTTCGAGCAGCGGTTTGAGAGGTTAAGGGCACGAAATTCAAGTTCATCGCTCCGTTCGCAAGGAAGCCATCGCCATTGGGGCTGGCGCACCAGGCCGGCGCCGGCCCAAAAGTACCGCCGCAGGCCGCGCCGCGAGAATTCAGAACCACCTGTAGTTGAATGGGAAGCGAGTTGGTGTAGTAGTTCCAGGGGATCACATCATAGGCCACGCTGCCGCCTCCGCGGACGGCCCACTTGCCCGATCCGGTCGGATCCCAGGCAAAACCAACGCGCGGTCCCACGTTATTCCAGTCGTTTTTGGGAACATGGAAAACCAGAGGAGTGCCCGGCAGGTCGGCCACGGAGTTCAACGCATTGTTTTGGGTGCCCTGGGGATTGCCAAAGAAATCGTAGCGAAGCCCCAGATTCAACGTCAAGCGCGGGGTGACCTTAACATCGTCTTGCACAAAAACGCTGAAATCTTTGGAATTGCCGGAGAAAAAACCGCTGCCCAGCCCCTGCAAGCTGGAACCTGCCTTGCTCGGGAATTGATCATTCACGAGTTGCTGCAGGCCGCCACCTCCATTGTTATCCGAGGTATATCCATATTGTCCTCGCTCGTTTTGCAAGAAGTCCGATGGTGAGGTAAACCAGAAGTACTGACCTCCGAACTTGAAACTGTGGCGACCCACAACGTAACTAACGGTGTCGCCGAGTTCATACTCGTTGAAAATTCGATGTTGCGGCAGATTGCCGTTCGGACCAATGGTGATCCCATTCAAATCGTCAATCGTCAAAGTCGGGTAATTTTGTGCGATACCCGTCAACGGGAATGTCTGGGAGTAACGAGCATAGGATGCCTTGAAATCATTGACGAAACGCGAACCCGTCCATACGTGGTTGATGATTACCCGGCGATCATCCGCCGCGCTGAAAGATGCGAATTGGGCCTGTGGGAAACTGCCTCCAAAGCTTGGTTGACGGATTCGTTCCGCCAGGTACCTCACGTGCAAATATTGCGGGCTGCTTATCTTCCAATCTCCACTAATATCGTAATCCATTTGATTGGTATAGTTCGGCGCCACCGCAATCACTGTACCAACCGGCACATTGACGCCAGCCGGGGCCGCGGGTGTCTTGATTAAGATCGTTGAAGTTTGAACTGGTGCGATTGGGAACTGGGCGAGCAGACTTTTTACCTGCGAATCCACGGCTAATCCGGTGAGAGTGGTTAGACCGGCGGCCGTCGGGGCCAGTGCACTGGGGGCGGTTGCTTGCTGGCCAAGATTTTGTAGCTCGTAAGCGCCATATAGAAATACCTTGTCCTTTTTCAGTGGTCCACCGATGTCTCCGCCTACACGATTGAAATCGTAGCGAAATTTCCCGGGCGAGGAACCATTAGCGATCGACGCTATTTCCTGATTAGTCGCAGCATTGTAAGCGCGATTGTTGTTGTAAATCCAGGCATCGAAATGCAGCTGATTTGTGCCGGTCTTGGTGATCACGTTGAATTGCCCGCCGGCGCCACGCCCGTATTCCGCGCTGTAAACGTTCTGATTTACTACCATTTCTTGCACCGCGTCCGGGACGACCTGCTGCGAGGCGACAGTTGTGGTGGGGTCCAAATCGTCCACACCATCGATTCTGAAGCTGTTGGATCGGCCACGCAGACCGCCTATCGAGCCACCATTACCGGATGTTCCGGCCGCCGGCGCAGTCGTGTTCGGCAAAAACATGACAAAATTGAGCACTGATATATTCGCTCCTGTGGCGACGGGAATCTCGGACAGCGCTCTGTCAGAGAAGGTGCCGCTCACCTGCGAGCTCTCCGCTTGCACCAAATTTGCCCCTGATGAGACTTCGATGGTAGTGGACACGGCGCCGACCTCGAGGTTAGCGGTGGCGTTGGTTACCTGCGCCGCGACGACCTGGATGCCCGGCCGAACATAGGTAGAAAAACCGGAAGCTTCTACCTTCAACGTATACGTCCCCACCAAAAGGCTCGCAAACTCATAGACGCCGACTGACGAAGTGGTGGTGTTTGTTGAGACGTTGGTATTCTCGTTCGTCGCCGTCACCTGGGCGTTGGGTACGGCTGCGCCTTGTTTGTCAAGGACGACTCCGCGCAGCGTGCCATTCTGGTCTTGAGCAAACCCTGGGGCCATCAAAGCAAACAGCAGGACAAATAGCACCGCGCAAATCAGGGCCGTTTTATGCATTGCTCCTCCGCCGTTGGCGCAACCTGGGGTCCCATGAAAACACATCCCCGATTACCAAGGGATAAGGCGAAGTTTTCTAACTGTCAAGCGTTATCTAATAGGTTTTCGAGTTTGTAACTGTCGAATGGGTCGGCAGGCATAAGCACCACGTCCGCGGATTCGCGCCGTCTGTTCTCGATCGCAAGCAGGGGATACTCGAATTCGACAATCGCGGCTTCCGCAAGACAGAGTGGGAAAAGTGCTGGAATCGCGGTGGCGTGCTCGTACTTCGATCACCGGACGGCGAATCAAGACACTCAAACACATATGCAGCGCCTGCCCAGATTCACGCTCGCAGCGCCGGACACAGTTGAGAAAGTCGCGGAGGTTTTTTGCCCAGTTGTACTCGACTCCAGCGACGGGAAGCCAAAAAGTGCTCGTAAAATTAAGGGGTGGTGAGCCGGGCAGGACTCGAACCTGCAACCCGCTGATTAAGAGTCAGCTGCTCTACCATTGAGCTACCGGCCCAGCATGTCTTACGGTGGTTTACCAAATCGGCGCGGAAAGCGGCTCCTCGCGGATTCACCGCAATATAACGTAGATCGAGGTGAGCGGCAATGGCTTCGCGATGCAGCAACGGCTGTTATTGCAGCTGGTGCTTCGGCGCTTTCGGCGCAGCGCCCGCCCCTTTACGAACGAAGACGCGCGACGATTTCGCGAGCTACCCGGCGGGCGCGGGCGATGTCGCCGGGAGGCAGCGAAATTGCCGCGACCCGGGGATGGCCGCCGCCGCCAAACTCCTCGGCGAGAGAGGCGAGATTTTTCTCGGCGGAAGCGTCGTTCCAGGGATTCGAACCGAGCGAGACCTTGGTGCGAACCGTGGAGGCGCTGACTCCTACCGAATAAAGCGATTGGGGAAACAAGAGATAAGGTATGAACTTATTGCAGCCCTCCAGATCTAAATCACTCACGTCGAAAAANNAGCAGCGGCTCCAGGTACCGCGCGACAATCGGAAGTTTCACCATCTCGGCCAGGGGCCGGTAGGCCAGGTCGGGGATCAACTGCGGAACCAGGCCATCTTCAGGCGCCCCTTCGATGACCAGCGCCAACTGCGTCGCGGGATGAGCGAGTGCGACGGCCGACTCGGGCGTTGGAAACTGCGCGCCGTCTATGATGTCGCCCCAATGGATCAGCTCCGCCAGGGGCTTCACGTCGAAGCCGAATTTTTTGCCGGTAACGTCCGCAATCAGCTTCGTGCAGGATTTATAGGCAGGGTCGTAGAATTTGTGGCCGGACCGCCCGGAGCGGAAATCTTCGGCATCGGCCGGCGTCAGAAATGCACTTTGATGGTGGTCAAACCACCAGGTGACCCGCGGAGAACTCGAATACTTGAAATCCACAATGGCGTTTTCGCGGCCGTCGAACATATGTTCTTCGAACGGGTGCGCGGCGCGATGCGTCATACCGGTAAAGCGAAACTCGGCCTGGGCGTTCATGCGCTCGCGGTAAAATCGGGAAAAAAGGGCGGCGGAGGCGGCGCCGTCGAAACAGCGATCGTGAAAGAAGATGCGCGCTATGAAGGGGTCAGGCAAATAATCCTCACCGGCCTCGCCGACAGCGGGTCGCATGAGACGCTGGTACAGTCACGCAAAGCCAGTAACGATGTACGGGGCTGCTCCTATTGTCAAGCGAAAAGCCCGGGACCGGCGGCGCGCTGGACCTATTGTAAGCTGGACCTATTGTAAGAAGGTTTTACTTACGCGCGAGATTTTCAACGATGCCGAATACCAAAGGCACCGCGAATTTCTCGTGCTGATACGCTTTAACCATCAGCAGGATCCAAAGCGCCAGCGCCAGCAGTTCGACACCCGTCAGCAATAGCCAACCGAACGATAGCGCTCCGAAGCCGCCAACCCACAAGCTGGCAACGAACACTCTGGCGAGGACCATTTGAATGATCTGCAGGCCGCCAAATACCACAATGGATTGGGCCGCGTGAAAACGCACGAAAGGCCGCTTGTCGATAAAAAAGAAAATCAGCCCCGTGAGCCAGCCAAGAACATAACAAAGAAGACCCGCAATGTTTTCCGCCATGCCCGTATCTCCTGGAACGCTGACTGCCGGGCTGGCCAGGGGCGCGTTCATAGGCTGTCCGCATTTGCTGCAGAATGCCACGCCATCGGCCACTTGGGCGCCACACTTGGTGCAATAAGCCATGATGGATCTCCTCGTGGCACTTAAGCGGTCTAGATGCCGCAGGCTATCAGATGAAGCGACGCATTCGCAAGGAGTTGATAATCCGTTAGCGGTGAGTACGCCGCAGGCACTCCGTTAGCTAGCAGGCCGAGTCTCGGGCGCAAACCGGGCTGCGCCACGCACTGTATTCGCAAACGCCAGGGTCGCGAGGGGTGTAATGGAAAAACTAGCGCGCCGCCATTCCCTCTTTTTGTAATGGAGCTTTTTGTTTCAACAAGGAAATGAACGCGCGCATCCAAGCAGGGTGATCGGGCCAAGCTCGCGCTGAGACCATCATCCCATCGATCACGGCTTCCGAATCTACGAACTCGGCGCCTCCCGCCTGAATATCAGGCTGCAAGGCAGGGTAGGCGGCGGTTCGCCGGCCCTTCAATACGCCTGCCGCCAGAAGCGCCAGAGACGCGTGGCAGATTTGGGCCACTGGCTTCTGCTTTTCAAAGAAAGCTCGGATAATACGCAGGCAATCGGCGTTGTTCCGAATATATTCCGGGGCCCGCCCGCCGGGGATCACCAGAGCGGCGTAATCGGCAGGGTTCACGTCAGCGAACGCGAGATCGGCATCCCAACTGTAGCCGGGCTTTTCAGTGTACGTGTCAAAGCCCGGTTCAAAATCGTGGACGACAAAATGCAATTTCTTTTTTGCGGGTGCCGCAATCTTGACGTCGTAACCCTCCTCTTGTAGCCGTTGGTACGGATACATTACCTCCAGCGACTCGGCCGCATCTCCGGTCAAGATCAGTACTTTTGGTGCCATGCATCACCTCCTCTAGAATGAGAGTATAGATCGTTTGCCACGGGAGATCCGGATAGACATCGCGCAACGCAAGATTTTAGACTGACGGCCGGCTTCTGGAATTCCGTTGGCCTCGCGTCATCTGAAGATGACAAATAGCGCGCTATCGGGGGCGCCCAGGCAATCCGTCATATGGGCGCCCTCCAACCTCCATTCTCGCCGGTAAATCAGGCAGCTTATGCCTCGACGTGTTAACGTGTTTAAGAACGTGGTGCCACGAAGGAGTCCCGGACAATTAATTACGCTCTTCAGGAACATAGCGATGGCTTCTTTATCCACAGCAAAACACGCCGGCCCCAGCAAGGCGAGTGACCAGCCTACGGCCGCCGAGCCTTCCTTTGCCGAGCGCGCACGGACCTTGATGTATTTGAGCGGCATTGGCAGCCTCTCAACCCTTTCACGCAAGCAGCCGGGATACCCTTTCGGATCAGTGATGCCTTACGGGTTGGACGACCACGGGCGTCCCATCTTCCTCATAAGCACGATGGCCATGCATACCCAAAACTTGCAGGCGGACCCGCACGCCAGCCTGCTCGTGACCCAGCCTGACGCCGGCGGCGATCCTCTGGGCGCGTCCAGAGTTACATTGCTTGGAAATGTTCTGCCGGTGCCTCGGCCGGAGGTGGCCGAAGCACGAAAACTCTACCTAACGCGCCACGCCAACAGCAAATACTGGGTGGACTTCGAAGACTTTTCCTTCTATCGCCTGGACGTGGTTGACGTGTACTACGTGGGCGGTTTCGGGGTGATGGGCTGGGTCTCCGCCTTGGAATATCGCGGCGCCCAGCCGGACCCACTCGCTGACGTTGCCACCCGCATCATCCAGCACATGAATACCGATCACGGAGATGCGCTCATCCTGCTTGCCCGGGCGTTGGCTGGAATCGAGTCCGAGGAGGTGGCGATGACTTCGGTCGACCGTCTCGGCTTTCACATACGCTTGAAAACCAAAGATGGCATGCGTGGTGCACGCATTGCGTTCTCGCGAGAAGTGACAAATCCGGCGGAAGCGAGAACCGTTCTGGTAGAGATGGTGGCACTCGCGCGGCAAAGGTCAGGAGCCGGCCAAGGCCCTTAAGCGGCGGTTCCCGAATCGCGCGAACATCCGTTTCCGGTAATTGTCCATTAAGCGCATATCGGAGCACGCGCGCCGGAAAAGAGCATTAGGCGCGGGCACATCTCAACCATGCACATTGGGTGGGCAAGGTGGCCCTTGGCGGCCTGTCGAGCGGACCCGCTCTGCCCTCAAAGTTTTCGGACCTGTCGAGCAGTATCCGCTTAGAGGACCGCTCTTAAGACAGGTGAGGCAGCCAGAGCACCCCGCGTCGCAATCACGTTAATCGACGCGCCGCCCAAAAATGCAAGGCCGGAGTTAGGGGGCGAACCCCCTTATGACAATTCTGTTGGCGCAGAGCCGTCCAATCATCTGCTGTCTATTTTCCAATCTCCACGAGCGTAAACGTACTCGGCACTGGCTTTGGCCGCGGATTCGGATTCTCCACCGTGGGCGGCACGGGATCGTTTTTTTCCGTGCTGATGGAAAAAATGTGGTGCGTCTTCGGGTCCACCGCGATCGTGCGGGCTCCGTAGATCGTCTTGACCTCGGAGGCCTTGCTGTATTTGTCCGGGGCATCCTCGTGGAACACGTTGGTCACGCCGGTCTTGCCGTCTCCAATATCGCGACATGTGGCGAATACATCGCCCGTGCCCGGATCGTACCCCGTCCCGTCGCTCCCCAATCCAATAGGCATTGTAGCGACGACTTTACCGTTATCCGCGTTCATAACCACCAGCAAGTTCTGGCCGGTACCCGGCGGCATGCCCGGTACCTGGTTGGCTACTGCCTGGCAGCCGATAAAAAGACGCCGATGCGCCGTGTCCATGGAAAGTCCGACGCCTCTCACACAAGGTGCGCTCGACCAAGTGTTCTTAATCGCGAAGGTCTTCGTGTCATATTCCACCATCTGGCTCTTGTCTACGATGTTCACAAACATACTGCCCTTACCGTCCGGCACTGCCGCTTCTGGCCTTCCGGGGAATGTCACGGTACCCACGATTTTTCCAGTCGCTGCATCGACCGCTTGAGCATTGTTGCTCGCCGCCGTGTTGATGAACGCGCGCTTGCTCGCCGCGTCATACATCAGCGAATCGGACCCTTTGGCGCCGGCCGGCGTGAGTTTACCGGTGATTTTGAGCGCTTTGAGGTCCAGCAGCCAGATTTCAGCATCCGGGTCGTTGCCGGTCACAAAACCGCGGTTGAATTCGGGTGCCACGACAATCCCGTGCAGGCCTTGGAAGCCAGTGACGTCGGCGATCATCTTGCCCGAGACCTCGTCGACAACCATGATGTCCGTAGTGCGAGGGATGTAGACGCGCTTGGCATCGGGATCCACCGTCACGTAATCCCACGAACCATCTCCGCCGAGCAGGATATTGCGGATTACGTGATAGCCTGAACCTTGTGGCGCGGCGTGGAATACAGCAGGAGAAATGACCAGGAGCGCAGAAGCAAGCACGCACATCCAGCTCAATAAACCTAGAAGTCGGCGTTGTAACATGTGAGTCTCCTTATTGAGGTTTTACTCCTACCGGGACCGGAAGTGAATCCAGCCCCACTTCTCTCGGTCAGACCCGTAAAATTCTCCAGCTAAACGGGTGCGGGCTTTACTTGAAGCCCGCGCAATAAAGGTTAACTTCAGGCCCACCTAATTGAACGCGGACCTCCCGCGCCGACAACTGGATTCTGTCCTCCAGCGTCGACTGTTGTCTGGGAACTGGCAAACTGATTCGGCAGGCCGTTAGGGTTTGGGAAATGATACCAATCCTCCAGTTCGGTCGCGGCGTTCGCCGGAGAGGACTCTCACATTGGGGGCAGCGGTCGCATGGAGCATTTGTTGGTTGATCGAACACCGCAAAACCGCTACCCCGGCTACTTACGGATGGCGGGTGCCGTAGCCGGGTTTGCTGACTCGTCGGCGATGGTCGCAAGGAAGTCTAAGGTATTCGGGTCCACGCGCTTGTAACGCTCGATGACGTGCAGCATCCCAAGACCAACATAAAATGAGAACACATGACCGAATCCTCGCTTTCATCTTTTCCGGAATTTCCGATTCGGAGAATACGCCTTTACACACTTCGGCACAATCCCCGCTAACCTAAGCCAAGAAATTCGCTCTGTCCGTAGCAAATTAAAATGTCCGGGTTTCGTAGCAAGTGCAATGTCCGGTTGAGTGTTCGTCACCTGTCGCTGTCGTGGCTGTGGAGAAGTGGGAATCCCGCGTCGTGTGGGATTTCCAAGCGCGGTGGCAAAGTCTGCCATAGCTCGCAAGCGCAACTCTTACGGCAACCAGCAAAGAGCAGTGTTTTTGAACTAATGCCCTGTTATAGAATGCTACATCACGATGCGGAAGTGGCGGAACTGGCAG
>PLJR01000130.1:0-1940 GCA_003140295.1 Acidobacteriota bacterium | reverse complement strand
AAAGCCTTTAAGTCGTCGGGGGAATAGTTCTTCCAATCGGTCGTGACTCTTCTCTGATTACGACTCCAATGTTAGTCTTTCCTTCCAACACCGCGAGACCCTTCTCCCTTAAAGCAGTGTTCGTCTGTTCCAAATTTTTGAAAGCCAATCGGATACCAGCCCGTGTCCTTGATTTTGTGTATGGTCAAACTTAAAACCTAGTTCCTTCCCCATCTTTGCCAGCATTTCGGCAATCAGATCTTTGGACTTTTCAAACTCCTGTGAGGACAACACGCGACCCGACGCGACCGTTATGACACCCAAAAATTCGCGGCGCTTATCTCTGACTTCTGAATTGTTGTAGAAGACGGTATCCACAAGGTTGATTGCCTGCACGAAATTCGGATTCAGCCACGTTGCGCGCAAGCCCATGAGCGTATTGAAGACCCAGAGCTTTGAATCGCGCGTCGTTTTCCGCGCTTGAAACCCCAGTTGTATGAGTACGGCCATAATGGGGGCCAACTATGATTGCTGCTACCGTAATCCATTCGCTTACGGTTAAGCCCCAACGGGTAGGTGGCATGAGAGCCGGATTCTATCATGTCAAAAACGAGAAAAGGCCGGTCNNTTCGTACAGGCGTCACCGTGCTGCCACGCTCGCCATGTCCGGATGTGCGGAGTCCCGAGGCTATTCGCGTACCTTTTTCTTCTTTTTCGGTCGGGTGCCGGTTCTCAAATTCTTCCATTAGCCGCTCCTTTACGCCTGCCGTTTCGCTTATGCGAACTGCCCTGATTGCATGATTATACGCTTTTCAGCGTGGCGAACATATAGCGAACCATGGTAAACTACCGGGATGTGTATGATCTTCGACGAGGCCGCCTTGTTGATTGCGGTTGCAATTCTCGCGGTGAGCTAACGATATAGGTTGGTCCATTCAAACCTGATAGCAAAAAAGGGAGGGTGGTTATGTCTCAATTGCCCGCAACTCCAGCTCCACAGCAAAACATCACGCGAGCCAACCACTATCTCCCGGTATGCTACCAGCAGCCATTTACAAATGCCAAGGGTGAATTGTGCGTTCAGTTCTTAGACAAGGACGAACCCATCTATCTGCACCCCAGTGCAGTGGGGAAAATTAATGATTTCTACACGCAAACCATCAACGGGGTTGATGACGACGGGATCGAGAAGTTTTTCAGCACGTTCGTTGAAGGTCAGTATGCGACCGTCGCCAAGCGAATCAGGGAGGAGAAGAGTGCGTTTGTTCTGCAAACGCGTGAGATTCCTATCCTGCTCAAATTTGTTGTGACACAAATCGTACGAACCCAAGCGCATCGCTTCTGCATTGATGAACAAGCCGGTACAAGGGTCCCGCAGGGAGTGTTCATCCACAACATGTACCGCAAGATGAGAATGATCACTGACAGGTGGGCACAGCACTGCCCGGACATCATCCTATGGACGACGCTGCCTTATCTGCGGTCTCAATTCATCACAGGGGATAACCCTGTGCTGTGTTTCAGCCGAACAGAAGAAGGACCGCATGTGCAAACTCTCCTACCTGCCATGCCGAAGATCGTTGATCTGAAGGTGAGNNGAAAGTTCCCACAATGGATTTATTGTTCCGCTGTCGCCCTACGTCTCCCTGACAATTATTAACTCAGGCAGTCGCAATTCGGTAATGCCGAGACCAGCACAGTGTACCGATCCTAATGTTGTGCGGGAATTTAACCGGATGATTTACAATCAGTGCGTCCGGTTTGTAGCGGCGCAAAACGCGGACTGCCTAAGGTTTCATCGGTAAATACTTTCAAATCACGGGCTTTCAAAATACGGGCCGTCTCGACTTTGCACGCGCAAATCGCTACTCTACAATCCGCAACCATGCCCTTATCTGGTAGGAACAGGCGTCGCCGTCCGCAGTGATAAGTTTCTACTCCCTCCTTCCGCACACCCAGCG
>PLJR01000392.1:18795-18951 GCA_003140295.1 Acidobacteriota bacterium | reverse complement strand
AGCTTCAGATGTGTTTTCAACGGCGTCCAGGGAAGCGATCTGCCGGGTTATGTGGTTGGCGGGGACGGTCAACGGCTCAAGTTGCGCGGCCGCGGCGCCGAGCAGAGACCAAGCGAGCAGAGCAGCAATACCTGCGGAAGTATGATGGTGTCCAAA
>PLJR01000392.1:7177-18766 GCA_003140295.1 Acidobacteriota bacterium | reverse complement strand
GCAGGCCGCCAGCCAGAATGCCTGCGGCAAGTGAGAAGGCGATCGCAAGAGCGGGATACTTCATTCGCGACGTGAAAGTCGCACCAAAGCCTCCATATGATAGGTCTGAGGAAATATATCTACAAGGTGAATGTCACTAATTAGGTACGTACCCGGCTGTTTCTCCGATCCAACCAGCACTGCGAGATCGCGCGCCAGGGTGGCGGGATCGCACGACAAATAAGCAATGGTGGCGGGACCAATCCTGGCAAGCTGCGTGAGTGCGTGTGCGGGTACACCGGCACGCGGCGGATCGAGGACTACCAGATCGGGCCGCTCGCGCCAGCGGGCAAGAAACGTCTCGACCTCAGAATTACGGGCCGCGGGTGNNCGCATTAGACTCGACACCGATCACGCGCTGAAATTGATGCGCCAGGGGCACGGTGAACAATCCTACGCCTGCGAAGAGATCGAGCGCGAGCTGGCCGCGCGAATCGCCGATTACAATTTTCGCGAGGTCCGGTACGAGGAAGCGGTTCACCTGGAAAAATGAAAGATGGCCGACGCGGTAGTCGTGGTCACCCGCACGATAAGAGATGTGGCCGGGACCGCTGAGCTCGAAGCGATTGGCTTTGCGGTCGTGAAAGAGGATGGACTCGACGCCAGAAATCTCGCCACGAAGTATTTCCGCCATGCGCTCCGGCGAACTTTCAAATTTATCGAATGACAGATTCAGCAGCAGGCGGGTGTCGGTCGAATCGGCAAAGGCTTCGACCTCGCGCAGGGTCCGCGGAAACTTGTCAGCCGCGAGCAGCCGAGAGAACGCAGCGAGCGCCGTGACGACGAGCGGAGAGGCGATGGGACATTGATGGACAGCACACAATTTGCGCGACGACGCCTGGTAGTAGCCGATGGCGAGTTTTCCCGCATCCTGCGGCTCTGCCTTCCACTGCGCGCGGTTGCGGTACCCGTACGCCGGAGAGGCATGGGGCACGATGGGTCCATCCCACGCGATGTGGCCGAGCCGGGAGAGCGTCTCCCGAAGAATGCCAGCCTTGTATTCGAGCTGCAGATCGTAGGGAATGTGCTGGTAATTACAGCCGCCACAGACACCGAAGTAGGGGCACGGTGCGGTAACGCGGTGGGGTGAAGCATTGACGACCTGTGTCGTCCGTCCGCGGATGAATTTCTTGCGACGCTCGATGGGCGCGACCGAGACCAGCTCTTCCGGCAAAACAAATGGCGCAAAAACGACGTGGCCGTCGTGATGGCCCAAGCCGTCTCCCCCATACACCATTTTCTCGATGCGTAACTGTAATTGGGAATTACTGGATTCAATGGAATCGGGCATGAAACCTCAGGTGAGATAGAAAAGACTAAGCCGCGGCACAGCGTAGCGCTCGAACAACCGCTTCTGAGTGTACTGCCGCTCGAGGCGGGCCAGCTGCTCGGCACTCATGCGCCGGCGATATGGTGCGAGCTGGCGGTCGAGATCGCGGCGGATTTCGAGAAGCACCTCTTCGCTGGCGCCTGCAAGCAACGCGGCGGAAAGTTTTTCTTCCACAATCGTCAGACGGCGCTCGAGATCTTCCAGGTCCAGCTTCGCCGGAGAGTCTACCAGCAGCGCCACCTGTTCGAGGCTAGTTCGCGCCTGAGAGATGCGTTGAGCAAGGTCGGGGTCGGTGGGGGCCAGGCGCGCACACGCGCCAGTCAGAAGTGCCGCATTGCGGTTGAAAAAGTTTCGCAGCTCGCCAGGGGAAAAAGACCCCGACGTGGCATCGCCGGCGGGGCGTTTCACTTCCGGACCTTTGCCGGCTGCCGCTTCCTTTTGCTGCGTGGCGGCATCGAGAACCGCGTCGACGCAATATGCCAGACTTTTCAGCGGGCGCCCGGCAGACCGGCGGGAACGCTGGTAACTTTCAAAAGCGGTGTCGATGCCACGCAGCACCGCATCGAGCGGAATGCCGGCCTTTTGCCAAGTCTCGACGATGGCCCAGTCGAGAGGCGAAACCAACAGGTGCGCTCCGCGCTTCTGCCAGAAGTACTCCTCGATTTCCGTGAAATAGTTGAAGTAGTTGAACGTTCCCATGCGTTTTTCGTTCGAGCGACGCGCTGTTTGCTAACGGCGCAGCTTTCCCGTGGATTTGGCTGGCGGCCGGGCCTCCGCCGGAGCGGCGGATTTTTCAGACACGCCCTGCATATTTGTCCGCCCACGGTGTTGAGCGAGAAGCGACGCGCCTACCTGATTGCGTTCCCAGATGATGCGCAAGCCCTCGAGGGTGAGGAATTCGTCGATTGCTCCGATATGGCGCGAAGCGCGGGCGATCAGCGGAGCCTGGCCACCCGTGGCAATAACCCGGGTGTGGGCGCCCAGCACGCCTTTCATGCGTTCGAGAATACCGTCGACTAGATCGGTGAAGCCGTAGAACAGGCCGGCCTGCAAGGACTGCACGGTGTTGGTGCCGATAATTTTGCCAGGATCGCGGATTTCGACGCGCGACAAGCGTGCCGCACGCGAAAATAGCGCCTCGGACGAGATGCCGATCCCGGGCACGAGGGCGCCTCCCAGATATTCGCCACGCTCGGAAATGGCGTCGAAGTTGATGGCTGTCCCAAAGTCGACCACGATGCAAGGGCCGCCGTATTTCGCAAAGGCGGCTACGCTATTGACAATGCGATCGGCGCCAACTTCCTGCGGATTATCGTAGTGCACGGGCATACCGGTTTTAACGCCAGGCTCGACGAAAAGCGCCTGGATATGGAAATAGCGCTCGGCCATTTCCTGAAGCGTGCCGTTGAGGGGCGGCACGACCGAGCTGATGATCACGCCGTCGATCTTACCCGGATCAAGCGTGGCCAGCGTGAAGAGCTCGCGCGTCAGAATGCCATATTCGTCCACGGTCTGATCGCGGGCGGTGGTCAGGCGCCAATTGGCGATCAGCTCGGAACCGCGGAAGACGCCGAGCACGGTGTTGGTGTTGCCGACGTCGAGAGCGAGAAGCATTCAGGGGGCCTCAGCCACATCGCCGGAAATCACCACTTCGCACCGGCCATCGTCACGCCGGACGCGCAGCAGGCCGCTGGGATCGAGACCATCGGTGGTGCCGGTATACGTTTCGCCGCCGGTGGTGATGCGAACACGCTTCCCGCGCGCGTATGACGACACTTCGGTGAAGCGTGCCAGAATCGGCGCGGGTCCTTCGGCGACGAAGCGATTGTAGTAGGTCTCGAGGTTGTGCAGCAACCGCGTCAAAATTTGCAGGCGCGAATGCGTTCTTCCCGTAACCATGCGCAAAGAGGTGGCGATGCCGGAAAGTGCCGCGGGCATGGAGGCGTGATTGACATCGACTCCAATGCCTACGATGACGAAGCGCACGCGGTCCGGCTCCGCGTGCATCTCGGTGAGAATGCCGCAAAATTTCTTGCCGGCCATGAGCAGATCGTTCGGCCAGCGCAGGTCCGGCGCCAGTCCGGTCTCTTCCAGAACGGCATCGCGAACCGCGAGGCCGGCAACCATAGTGATCAGGGGCGCCAGAATCGGCGAGATGGACGGCCGCAACAGCACCGTGACGTAAATGCCCGAGGTTTTCTCGGAATGCCAGGCGCGTCCGGCGCGGCCGCGTCCGGCAGTCTGTTCTTCGGCGATGACGACGGTTCCATGGGGATCGCCGGCGTGTCCGCGGTCGAACGCAATCCTGTTGGTCGAGGCCGCTTTGAAATAGTGATGGATATGCTTCCCGAGCACCGAATTGTGCAATTGGCGGCGGAGCAAGCTAGGCGAGAGTACGTCGGGCACGCGCTCGATCTGATAGCCGGTGCGGGCGTGACCCTTGACGCGCACGCCTAAAGCGCGCAAACGCTGGGTCCAGCGCCATACGGAAGAACGTGAAACGCCGATTTCACGGGCAATTTTCTGTCCGCTGATGACGATCAGGGGATTATCCGAGAGCAGCGTCAACAGGGCATCAATGCGCCGGTCGGTGGTACCGGGAAGATTGCGGCTGGGCATAGACGATATCGATATAAGCGGCCAATGTAAGCGGCCAATATAAGCCGTCGGGCCGCAACTCAGGGCGCGGGATAAGTGTCCGCGGTCTTTTCGAGTTGCGCGAGCCTTTCGCTGACTTTCTCGAGCTCGACGCGGCGCTCCGCAAAGGTCGCTTCCATCTGGCGAACGATATCGGCGGGGGCGCGGCTGCGAAATGCATCGTCGGCCAGGCGATTTTTCTTGGCGTCGAGGTCGCGACCGAGGCGTTCTTTCTCCTTGCGGAGGCGCGCCAATTCAGCACGCAGGCCCGTAATGCTCCCTGTCAAAGTACCGGTGACGGTTGCGTTACCTGACAAAGCTGCGCCGTAAGCGATACGCAAGTCGAATTGCGCGGTGGCGCGCACAGGGCCGGCATTCGGATCGAGGTGCGTCGGGGACATATGCAGGCCGGAAAGCGCGGCCAAGCGGAGTACGACGTCGCGATTGCCTTCCACCAGGGCGCGCACCTCATCGCTGGCGGCAAAGAAATCGGCGGCCACGCGGCGCTTGGGATCGAGCTTCAGCTCCGAGCGAATGTTGCGCGCGGCGGCGATCACCTCTTGCAGCAGCGCGACCTGACGGTCGGCATCGGGGTCACGCCACTTCTCGAGCGGCTCGGGAAAACGCTCGAGCGATATGGAAAGGGCGCCGGGGCGCTGCGGCAGACGATGCCAAAGTTCCTCGGTGAGAAACGGCATGAACGGATGGAGCAGACGAAGCGCCGCATCAAAAACGGCGAAAAGATTTCGCCACGCGGCGACGGCCATGTCGCGATGCGCGGCGTCTGCCGAAGCGTCAGAAATAGCCGGCTTGACCCATTCTACGTACCAATCGCAGAAGTCACCCCAAAAGAAGTGATAGACGGAATGCGCCGCTTCATGGAAACGGTAATGCACGAGCGCGTCATCAATAACCTCGACGTTATGCGCCAGCCGCGAAAAAATCCAGCGGTCGGCCAGCGACATCTGACCGGCAGCCGCATAAGGCGCCGCCGCGCGCAATTCCGGCGAAGCGATCTCCTCGCTGGGCACGCCGGTGGCGGATTGGAATTTTTCCAAGTTGACGAACACAAATCGCGCGGCATTCCAGATTTTGTTGGCGAAGGCCCGATAACTGAGGATGCGATCTTCGCTCAGCACGATGTCGGTGCCAGGCGCCGCCATGCTGGCGAGGGTGAAGCGCATGGCATCGGTGCCGAATTTGTGGTTGAGCTCGATGGGATCGATGCCGGTGCCCTTGGACTTCGACATTTTCTCGCCTTCTGCCGTACGGACCAGCGAGTGCAGATAAACCTGGCGAAAAGGAACGCGGCCCGTGAACTTCAAGCCCATGATGATCATGCGCGCGACCCAAAAAAACAGAATGTCGTAGGCGGTTATGAGGGCGCTGGTGGGGTAATAGGTGCGGTAATCGGCGGTGTCGTCCGGCCAACCGAGCGTCGAAAACGGCCAAAGCGCCGAGCTGAACCACGTTTCGAGCACGTCTGTTTCCTGCACCAGCCGCGGCGACCCGCAGTGCGCGCAAGCCACGGGCGGCGTTCGCGCCACGGTAATTTCCTTGCAGTCCTGGCAGTGCCAGGCCGGAATTCGATGGCCCCACCAGAGTTGCCGCGAGATGCACCAGTCGCGAATATTGCGCATCCACTCAAAATAGACCGCGCGCCAGTTCGCGGGAGTGATCTCCACGTCGCCACGTTCGACGGCGGCGATCGCGGGCTGGGCCAGCGGCTCCATTTTCACAAACCATTGCAGTGAAAGCCGGGGCTCGATCACCGTGCCGCAGCGGTCACAAGTGCCCACGGCGTGAGTGTGGTCGGTGATGCGCTCGAGCAAACCTTGCGCGCGGAGGTCTTCGACGATGCGCGTGCGCGCCTCGAAGCGATCCATGCCGGCGTAAGGCCCGGCGGCGTCGTTCATCCTGCCGTCGTCGGTCATCACGTCGATTTCGGCAAGGCCGTGGCGCCGTCCAATGGCGAAGTCGTTGGGATCGTGCGCAGGCGTCACCTTGACGGCGCCAGTGCCGAACTCCGGGTCCACCTGCGTATCGGCAATGATGGGAATCTCGCGGTTCATCAAGGGCAGAAGGGCTTTCTTGCCGATCAGATGAAGGTAACGCGGGTCGGCAGGGTGCACGGCGACTGCAGTGTCGCCGAGCATCGTTTCGGGCCGCGTGGTGGCCACAACGAGGGCTTGGTCCTCAGATCCGCGCGGGCTGGGGATGGGGTAGCGAATGTGCCACAGATGGCCTTGCCGCTCCTGGTGCACCGTTTCAAGATCGCTGATTGCAGTGCGGCATTGCGGGCACCAGTTGACGATGTAGCGGCCCCGGTAGATCAGGCCTTCCTCGTAGAGCCGCACGAAGACTTCGGTGACGGCGCGGGAAAGTTCGGGAGAAAGCGTGAATTTCTCGCGGGTCCAGTCGCAGCTTTCACCGAGGTCCACCATCTGCCGCGTAATGGTGCCGCCGGACTCTTCCTTCCATAACCAGACGCGCCGCTCGAATTCCTCACGTCCCAGCGCGCGGTAGTCGATTCCTTCGGCGGCGAGCTGGCGCACCACCACGCGCTGCGTGGAAATTCCGGCATGATCGGTGCCTGGAAGGTAGAGGGTATTGTCGCCGAGCATGCGGTGCCAGCGGACCAGGATATCGATCTCGCTGTGATCCAGCATGTGGCCAATATGCAGCGAGCCCGTGACATTGGGGGGAGGAATGACGATGGAAAAAACGGGGCCGGGGGCGCTCGGGTCGGCACGGTAAAGCTGTTGATCGACCCAGGCTCTGGCCCAGTGAGGCTCGATCAATTGGGGATCGTAGGCCTTGGGAAAATCATCAGCCTTGGGAAATGCAAACGGTTTTTGGGGTTGTTCGGGCACGCCAAACATCTCAAAGAGACGGCATTCACTATACGGTTCGGCGTGGGGACGGTCAAATCCGACTGCCTGACCTCTCTTTTTTCAGCTTCGAACTAGTGGTTGTCGAGTTCGCTGCGGACGAGGGCCTCGACGATCGGGCGGAGAAGTTCGCGGGTCAGAACCTCTGTAATGCTGAGCTGCACGCGATCCACAACGCGAGTCACGATGGCGTCAACCGCTGCAGCGCTTGGCGGCTCGGAAGGGGAGGTGGTCTCCGCAGTTGCAAGCACATCGGCCGTGGGCGCGACTTCTGACGTGTCTGCGGGAGTAACCGGTTCCTCCTCGATCATATTGGATACCGAGTTCGGTGGCGCGGCCGCAAGTTCTGAAGGTTCCTCGATTGGATTCGCGGCGGCAAGCGCCAATGATTCGGGCGGATCCAAGGCGAGTGCCTGGTCCAACGGTTCATGGAAGTCGAGCCAAGAGCCCTCGGTGGAGTTTGCCGGATTATTCGCTTCGCTGGTTGATGGCGCCGCCGCAATTTCTGCGAGCACGGGGTAGCCTGCGCTCGGGAATTCCTCCGAGGAGAATGATTCGGCCTCAGGAACAGTAGTCAGAGTGCTGTTCGTGAGATCGTGTGCTTCGCTAATTGATGGGGTCGGTGCAATGTCTGCGAGCGCGGGGTAGCCTGCGCTCGGAAATTCCGCCGACGACAATGCTTCGGGCTCTGCAACAGCGCTCACGGTGGTGCCTTGCGGCTCGGTCTCCCGTTTGAGGCCCGGGATAGCTTCGGTTACGGGAACGTATTCCGAGGCCGGCTCAGCCGTGATGAAATTGCCTGCGAGCGGGAAGTTCGGCTCCAGGGGTGCGTGTTCAAGTTCTCGAGAATTGTTTGCGAGCAAGTCCGCCGCGTCTGCCAGTGCAATTTGTAGGAACTCGCCAGATTCATGGTGTCCAGGAAATCCTAGTGAAGGTTCCGCCACGCGATAGGGATCGTGCTCGGGATTATCCGGCGACACTACACCAGGCTGCGCAGGGGGAGCTTCGGCAGGGGCTTCATCAGTGCCGATCTGCTTAACCAGCAGCGGCCAACCAAAACTTTCCTCCTCCGCGGGTTGCTCGGACTGCACGCCGGTTTCAGTCGCGACAGCCTCGACCTCAAGTGATGGCGGCGGGGCAGTCTGTGCTTCGGAGCTAGCAGGCGCAGGGGCGAATTCCTGCCCGCCTGGTAACGATTCCGCCGCGGCTGAAGCTTCGACCGACGGCAGCCGTTCCGCGAGCATGCTTGTGTCGCTCAAACCCAGGGGGTCCGGCGGATCTTCATCGACAGCGGCCGGACGGTCATGGGCGCCAATTTCAAGCGCACGCGGTTCAACGTTGGCGGTTTCCAGTGCAGATAATTCAAAACCCGGCACAGCGCCGAAATCGTGATCGCTTTCGTTTTGGGTTAAGGCTAGAACGCCGATATCAGCGGAGCCGGGATAAAGATCAAGGGCTGGCGGCGCGGCAGGAGCCGGCTCTTGAGCGGGTTCGACGCCCCAGGTGTGCTCTTCGGTGATCTCTTCGAGTGGCGCTTCGCCGGAGCCAGAAACGGCTGCATGATTCCAGACAGGTTCGCCGAGTATGGGATCGCGCGCGGGTGTCGAAACCGATTCGGCTTCCGCCTCGAGGCTTTCAGCGAACAAGCCGGAGTCGCTGGGACGCGTTGAAGGAATCAGAGCCCTTGCAGTGAGGTCTGATAGGGGAGGTGCCTCGGTGAGCGTAGCCGCAGGGGCCTCCGAGGTTGCAGCGGACGCGCTCGGAAATCCTCGCCGTGCAGCCCACGCCCTTGGCGGCTCTCCGGCTAGCCTCGGGGAGCCAGCGCCATGGCTCGCGGGAACCGCGTCTTCGCCGACGTTCTGGGTAGCGCATTTGGCGAGCAGCGTCGTCACCATGTTTATGAGCGGGTCAGGCGGCACGAAAGGCTTCTTCAAGACCCCATCGGCGCACACACGGCGGGCCTCTTTCTCATCAAACGGGTCGAAGGCGCCGACCAGCAAAATGACGGGGATGTGCGAAAACCGGGAATCGTGCTTAACGTATTCGCAGACTTCGTAGCCGCTCCGCACGGGCATAAAAATGTCGGCGAGGATCAAATCGGGCAGCAGATCGGGCAGTTTGCGCACCGCAGCTTCGCCATTGGCTACGGACACAACTTCAATCCCCGCGTCCTTGAGGGCCAGGGTGACCGTCTTCTGGATATTACTGTTGTCGTCAGCAACCAGTACACGAGGCACAGAGACTCCTTGGTGCTGTGCGAGCAGGGATGTCGAGGCAGCCCACGCTGCCGCAACAATTGGAGCATCGCGGGTGGGGGTCGTCAACGATCTTCGAGGACAGGTGTGTCGGGGCGAAAAAGCCCGCAGTTAACTGTTTGTTAGATCGCAGTAGTAGTTCGTTAGGGGACGCGCCGGTTAGAAGGGAAGGACTTTGCGTACTCCCTTTTTCTTTTTGCTGGACGATTCGTTCTTCGGGTCCGTGTTCTGGCTTGCAGGATTGGAACTGGTAGCCGGTGTTGCGGCGTCACCCGATGAGGCTGCGTCCCCAGCAGGCGCAGCGGTTCCCGAGGTCGCATCGCCCGCGGCGGAACCGGCGCTCCCGGATGCCGTTGCGCCCGTTGCACCACTAGTGCTTGGCACGATCGATGTGGAAGATCCCGGCGTCACCGTCTCCACATACGCTCCAGTGGCCGATCCACCGGCGGCACTGGATCCCACGCTCGCCCCCACGGTCAACGAGCCACCTGGGGTAAGCGTATCGGTATTGTCGGAGTCCTCCGGAGTTAGCGTCGGCGCTCCCACGCGTGCGGCCATCCGCACGTCGGGCCCCGTCTTCACCAAGGCCGTTACGGGGCGCATAAGCAGGTTGCCACGAGCACGGGCAGTGTCCTGCTCCTTTTGCATGCGAGCCATGGAGGTGGGGTCGGGCTGAGGGACGGGCACGCCAAATTTGACCAATTTATCCTTGGCACCGGAGGCCAACGGAGAGAGCGGGTAGTCCTTGACGATGCGAGTGTAGTATTGCCCCGCAATCTCATTGTGCTCGCTGCGCTCATAGATCGAGCCCAGCATCCAATTGGCGCGATCCGCCTCGCTGTAAAGCGGGTAGCGGTTGACCAGTTCGATGAGCCGTGCCGCCGACGCGCGGTCGACGTGCCGCAAATAGTAAAAATACGCCACGCGGAAATCGCCTTCGGCCAGAACTTCCTGCACGTCCCGCAACCGCTGCTCGACTTCCGCGGTCAACTCGCTATTCGGATATTTCTGCAGATAGGTTTGGAACGCGCTCTCGGCCTCGATAGCCTCATTTCGGTCCCGATCCGGCTTTTCCATTCGGTGGTAGTGAGTCATTCCAATCTGCATCTGGGCGTAAGAAGCCTCGTCGAGAAAAGGGAAGAAGGTAATAAAGTCCTGATATTCCGCGACGGCTTGCGTGTATCCCGGGGTGCCGCCTTCCTTATAATAGGAGTCAGCCACGCCTAGTTTCGCCTTTGCCAGGTATTCGCTGTCGGGATAGGTGTTGATGAGGGTTTGCAGGGTGAGCCGGGCCTCCGCGTACCGGCTGTGCTGAATATCCGCCACGGCCCTGTCGAAGAGCACCTTGTCGGGTTCCGAGGAAGTCCCCGTGCCTCGCTGCGACAAGGTGGTTTTCTTCTGGCCGCCGCAACCCGCCAATGCCAGGCAGGACGCCAAACCGGCCAGCAGCCAAATGCGTTTGTGTTCTAGCATGCGGAAATAGCTCCGGTTTCTAAAGTTTCGATTCCTGCTTTTCGGGTTTGCTCTGCAACTCAAACCCTTTGCGCCAGCGCTTCGCTCGCCTGCTGGATCATCGAACGAACGGCCTGGGCCGGGTCAGGGGTATGGAACACAGAAGTGCCTGCCACCAATATCTGCGCCCCCGCGCGAACTACCTGCGCGACATTCTCCGGACCGATACCCCCATCCACCTCGATCCGGAACGCATAATTATAACTCCGCCGTAGCTCCTGAAGCTGCCGAATTTTCCCGAGCGCCCCGGGGATAAATGCTTGCCCACCGAATCCGGGATTCACAGACATCACCAGCACGTGATCGAGCTTATCCAGAACCTCTGAAAGAGTGGCGACAGGCGTCGCGGGATTGATTACCGCGCCGGGCTTGCAGCCGTGCTCGCGGATCATGCCCAGGGCGCGGTCCAAGTGCGGCGTAGCTTCCTGATGCACGGAAATCATATCGGCGCCTGCGGCGGCAAAAGCCTCGATGTATTGCTCCGGATTTTCAATCATGAGATGCACATCAAGGGTCAGGCGGGTTGCTTTGCGCAGGGAGGCCACTACCGGAACGCCAATCGAAATATTCGGCACAAAGTGCCCGTCCATGACGTCCACGTGAAGCGTCGTGACGCCGCCGCTTTCGACGGCGCGGATAGCGTCCCCCAGGCAAGCAAAATCCGCGGCCAGGATGGAAGGAGCTACTTCGACAGCGGTTGGCACAATCACTCCGGGTGGGATTCTAACACAGGGCGGAATGCCCGCCGCCGGGTTCTGAGCGTTGGTGACGTCGAGCTGCTTGTGTAAAAAGGCGGAGGGTGGTGAACAGAACCATGGGCCGGGTGCACCTGCGAACTTCTTACGAAGCGGGCTCTGCGCCGGGAGTTAACTTGGTGGTTATGGGGCCTACCCCCCTAGTTTTTTGTAAGGATGTGATTCCATGG
>PLJR01000392.1:0-7119 GCA_003140295.1 Acidobacteriota bacterium | reverse complement strand
CGGGCTGCAAGTACGGCCCGCACCCGTGGCTCGCGTTGGGAGCGTTCGGGGCGGTATTTTTTTTGCTTTCTACGCGTTCTTCTTTGCGATCGCAGAGGTTCTTATTCGGCGATACCCAGATCCACCAAGGTGTCACCGGAAATGCGTGACCCTCGTGCCGGGGTTTGCCCGATAACCGTCCCCTTTGGGGCGCCTGCTTGCGCGATGTGCGTCTCGGAAGTGACGCGAAGCCCCGCTGCGCTCAGGATGCGCTGGGCCTCCTGCAGATCGAGGCCTACCAGCGACGGCATAATGTAATAGGTGGGCGGGTCCCCTTGGGAGACCAGCAGATCGACGCCGGGCCGTGCCGCCGCGGTGCCTGCTGCGGGATCTTGTTTGAGCACCGTGTCGGGCTCCGTTCCCGGCATGTAGGCCGTGGAAACTTCGCCGAGCTGCAAGCCGGCTTGCAGCAGGGCAATGCGGCCAGCGCGAATCGAGAATCCCTCGAGAGGGGGAACCCGCACGGTCTGAGGTCCGAGGCTGAGCACCACGTGCGCGTCCTGTGAAACCTTCACCTGTTCGCCGGCGGGCGGGCTTTGGCGCGCGACCGTATTCACGGGAAACGGGCTATAGACTCGGTCTGCGATGCGAAGTTGCAATCCCTTGGCGGCCAACGCTCTTTGCGCGTCGGTGACCGGCTGGCCAACCAGGTTTGGCATGGCCACGATGCGCCCGCGTATGCCAATGCGAATTGCCGTCACCGCGCTCAAAAAGCCCGCTGCCGCTAAAACAAACACCAACATCGTAGCGCGCAGCACCCGCTCGAATTGTTGCCGTAAAGTCATCGCCATGTGTTGCCGTCTTGCACCCATTCGAGCCTAACACGCAGCGGCGCGGCCTCTCAACGCCTGCAGACGGCTTTGCACACATACCGTCGTCTGCACAATAACTCCCCGTTCTGCACAAAAACTACCTAAACTAACGTCGCCGAAAGGCGAATAGTCGTACATCCCAAAGGCGGCGAACCCAAATTCTTAATATGAGCTAACCGCCTAGGATTGGGTATGACTAGCAACAAACTAGTGGACCGAATTAGTCGTTCTCATACACGAAACACGGGAGCTTGGAATTGATCCGATGTTTTGGTCAAATAAGGCCGAACCAGCGGCCTAAATAAACTGGAGCACGATTAGACCGTGAACGAAAAAAATCCCAGCCAAAACACAGAGAAGGATAGCAAAAAGAGCACTAGCCCCGTACTCCCAGAAAGGGTGGAACCTTCTTCCTTTAAGCCTGAAATAGCACCGGCTCAGGAGTCTGTACCACCACCCGAAGCCACAAATAACCTCGGCACTGATCCGAGTACACAAAGCAACCAACCCCAAAAGGAATGTCCCAAAGAGATATCTGTACGCATCCCAAAGGATGTTAGCCTTACTGATTTCGAGCGGCGCTCCTTGATTTTGGGTTGGGTCACTCTCCTTATTCTTGTCGCTACGTTCGCCGTCTTTTACTACCAACTTCGGGAATCTAAAATACAGACCGCCATTTTTAGGGGGCAGGGTGAACAAGCCAGGAAGGATGCCCTTCTTACTCGGACCCAAACAGACCAGCAAATCAAAAATGCTGCGGACCAATTTAGGATTGAGGAGCGCCCATATATCTGGATACAAGATCGTCCCAAAGATGATTCCGCCCCTATGATCGGTACCGACCCCAGCATTGGAAAATTCGCTTGGAATATTTACTACGCCAATTTTGGCAAATCCCCAGCTATTAGGTTTTGCCGAGAAGTTCATTTGGTAACTGGAGAGGGCGCTCTCAAAAGAGTTGTTGATATCAATCATGAAACCTGCAAATCCCCATCTGGGGGCATCATTCCACCGGGAAAGCTTGAACTTACAAGCGCCTTCGCCGAGGGCACGCCCAGTGAGCGTGATATCTCGCAGTGGAAAGCTATGCTCAATGGCATAGTTGTTTACGGACGGTTTGATTATTCGGATACTCTCGGTGGTGAATATTTCAGCCAATTTTGCATGGCGACTCAACCCAATGGCCGTATAGGGGACTGCGAGGGTCACAATTACATACACTAACCAAAAACCCCGTCGCAGAAGAATCGAGGCAGGGCTGCACAAAAACTCCGCGTTCTGCCCACAACCAACGAGGAATCATCGGTTTTTGGCCAAAGCCCCTGCAGACGAATGACCAACCACACGTCAGTCGCGCTCGATTACGGCCGCGAAAAATCCGTCGGTATGGGTCTCGGGCGGGAAAGTGCGAAAAAAGCAATCACTGCCGTTGCCAAAAAGCGCGTCCGCGGGAACAGTCTCTCGTAGGTGACGGTTCAAAGCTGACCTACCATTGGCGATCCGAAACGTTGCACCACTGGATGAGATATTGCCCAGCACTTCCTCCACAACTTGCTCGTTCTCTTCCGGCTCGAGAGAACACGTCGCGTAAACCAGCCGCCCACGCGGCGGCAGCAGCTCGAGCGGTTGCCGCAGCATCGATACCTGGCGGCGATGCGCGCTTTCAAGGTCGCCAGGGGTCAGGCGCCAGCGAATCTCGGGATTTCGCGCCAGCGTGCCTGTGCCCGTGCACGGTGCATCGACGAGGATGCGATCAAAATGCCCGGCGAAGGGCAAGGGCTGCGTGGCGTCCAGCGCCAGCAAATGAACGTTGCTCGTTTTTGTGCGGGCAAGCTGTTCGCGCATCGATCGCAGGCGGTGTTGGTGTAGATCGCCGGCGATAACGCTTCCTGTGGGACCGACGGCGCGAGCGAGCAGAGTCGCCTTTCCTCCGGGCGCCGCGCACAGGTCCAGCACTCGCTCCCCGGGGCGGGCATCCGCGAGGTGGGCCACCATCTGCGAAGCTTCGTCTTGCAGAGAAATTTCCCCCGAACGGAATGCTTCGAGAGCGGCGGCGTTGCCGCGGCCAAGCGTCAAAGCAGAACGCAGCCATCGCCCCGGCGGCGCCTCCCGCGCGTTTTTCTCTTTGTGCGGAAACTCCTCCGGGTGCGGCAATCCCTCCAGGCGAGCGGCGTCTCTGGTCGTATGTTTTTCTCTTACCGACGCCGCGACGGCCGCCATGTCCTCTGGATCGAGAACCGCACACGACAACGGTGGCGGGCGATTGTTGGCTTGCAGCAGTTGGCCTGTTCTCTCCAAGCCGAACCGCGAAATCCAGCGGGCCACCAGCCACTCCGGGTGAGAGTAGCGAATCGCCGCCCGCCGCGACATGGAAGCCTCGGGCGGCAATAACTTTTCGAGGTCGGCGCCTGAAATCTTGGCCTCCCCGGCAATCCGGCGGAGCACGGCATTCACCAGCCCCGCAGCCGATCGTTTCCGCGAGCGCTTCGCCAATTCCACCGCTTCACCTACAGCCGCGTGAGCGGGCACGCGCTCGAGAAACCGCAATTGGTAGAGGCCGAGGCGCAACGCCAATAACACTTCGAGGTCGAGGCGCTCTATCGTACTTTCAAAATCTTCACGTTCGCTTTGCCGATGGAGGTGCCGAGCGAGAAGGAAATCAAGCAGCCCCTGCCAGCGCAGCACTCCGAGGGTCAGTTCAGTGGCCAGGCCCGCGTCTGCGCGAGACACCTTTGGCCCCAGGCGCGTGAATAAGAGCTCGGAAGCGTACGCGCCCTCTGCGGCCACGCGATGCAAAATATCGAAGGCGATTTGTCTCGCCGCGGAAACGTGCATGGAACAAGTGTAATCGGGACGCGGCGGGATGTGCCAATAAGCGGTTAGTCTTCTCGGTAAAATGCGGGGTTGCCAGCAAAATAAGGGAGTCTCAGCAACCTACGCTGCGGTACGGCGCTAATCCCCAAACCGGTCGCCAGGTGCGAGGTGCATGCCGTTCGCAAATTCGCTCGCGGTTATCCGGCGGCGCCCCTCGAGCTGTACTTCGATAAGTTCAAGTTCCGAGCGCTGGCCGCAAATGACATGGACCGTGCCTGCGCGAACTAGCAGCGTGCCCGCCGGCGCCCCACCTGTGTCGCCGGCATGTCCAGCATCACCGGCAGCGGGCGCCGAAGTCGGGCGCGGCTGCCCCCAGATATGGCAAAGTTGCCCGCGAAACATGCTGTACGCGCCCGGCCACGGTGCAAAACCGCGCATGCGGTTATAGATTTGGTTCGCAGGCTGGGCCCAGTCGATGCGGCCGTCTTCCTTCTTCAGCCGCGGCGCGTAGGTAGCTTGCGAGCCATCTTGCGCACGGGGCGAAAGCTCTCCACGGCCCAGCTTTTCCAGCGATTGGATAACCAGGGACGCTCCAGACTCGGCCATACGGCGCGCGAGTTGCCCCGCAGTCTCGTGCGCGCCAATCTCAATTTCGCTTTGCAGCAGAATTGGTCCGGTGTCCATCCCCTGGTCGATCTGCATGGTCGTGAGGCCTGTGCGGCTTTCGCCGTTGGCGATAGCCCAGGCGATAGGAGCCGCACCGCGATATTTTGGCAGAAGTGAAGCATGCAAATTGATCCAGCCCAGTCGGGGAATAGCGATTAGCCGAGCGGGAATAATTTGCCCAAAAGCGATGATGACCACCGCCTCTGGAGCCACGCGCTGGAAAAAATCGTATGCTGCATCCGACTTCACTGTTTCGGGCTGGTAGATGCAGACACCAGCTTGCAAAGCCACTTCCTTTACAGGGGAGGGAGAAACCGTCTGGCCGCGACCGCGAGGCCGGTCCGGCTGAGTGACCACCGCTTCCACCGCGAAAGCCGGGTTCGAAAGAAGTCGCGTAAGCGCGGGCACCGCGAATTCCGGAGTGCCGCAGAAGATGATGCGCATGTCGCACCTCGCAACGCCCGTCCCCCGGCGCCAGCGCCGCTGTTCTGGAATTCGCCCGGCGAATTACCACTCGCCGGTTTTTTGCAGCTTGCGAATGCGCCGCCGTATCAGATCGCGTTTGAGCAGGCTGAGATGTCTGATGAATAGCACTCCATCAAGGTGGTCGAGTTCATGGCAGAACGCGCGGGACAGCAGCCCCTCACCATTCATCTCGAAGCTCGTTCCTGCGGCGTCCTGCGCGCGTATGGTCACGTATTGCGGGCGCGCCACGTTGCCGCGAAATCCGGGAACGGAAAGGCAACCCTCTTCTTCACGCTGTTCGCCTTCGATGCGAATGATTTCGGGATTTGCCAGCACCAGCCGCGCCTCAGGATTCTTGCCCACGGTCACGTCGATCACCGCCAGCCGCCGTCCAACGCCGATTTGGGGAGCCGCGAGGCCCACGCCATTAGCGGCATACATCGATTCGAACATGTCATCGCATAGCTGGTGCAGTTCATCGTTAAATTTTTCCACGGGCCTGGCCGGCGTTTCCAGCACGGCCGCACCGTACTTCACGATTGGATAGATCATGATCCCGCAGGCGTCTCCTTAGAACTCATCGAGCTGGCGGCTGTACCCGTCAAAGTTGCGCCGCGTTTCCGCCAGTGAATCGCCTCCAAATTTTTCGAGCAGTGCATCCGCCAGGATTAATGCCGTCATGGCTTCGCCCGCGACTCCGCCTGCAGGCACAACGCAGACATCCGAGCGCTCGTAGGCCGCCTGAATCGGTTGTTTGCTTACCAGGTCCGCAGTCCCCAAAGGGCGGCGCAATGTCGAAATGGGCTTCAGGTAGCCGCGCACGACGACATCTTCACCGTTGGTGATGCCACCTTCGAGGCCGCCAGCCCGATTGGTGGGGCGGACAAAGCGGCGCTTAGCGGCGTCATATTGGATTTCGTCTCCTACTTCACTGCCGTAAGACATCGCGGCTGCCACGCCGGCGCCGATTTCGGCCGCCTTCACCGCTTGAATGGACATGACCGCTCGCGCCAATCGCCCATCAAGTTTGGTATCCCACTGCGCGTGACTGCCGAGGCCAGGAGGTACGCCGTGGGCCACCACCTCAAATATGCCCCCGACGGAATCACCGGCACGAAGCACGTGATCGACCTCCTGCTTCATGCGCAATTCGGTTTCGGGATCGACACAGCGCAGCGGCGAATCGAGATTCGCGCAGACCGCCTGAATTTCAGCCCACGTAGCAGCGCGTTCCAGGCGAATGTGTCCGACGGCGATAACATGGCTCAAGATATCGCACCCAAATTCGCGCAGCAGGAGCTTTGCGAAAGCTCCCGCAGCGACCCGCGCCGCCGTTTCGCGCGCCGAGGCCCGCTCGAGAATGTAACGCGCATCGTGAAATCCAAATTTAAGCGCGCCCGCCAGGTCCGCATGACCCGGCCGAGGGGCGGTCAGCGGCCTGCGTTGATCCCGGTCTTCAGGACGATCCTCCACGGCCAGCGCATGCTCCCAGTTGGACCAATCGCGGTTTTCGATCCGCAGCGCCACCGGTGCGCCGATGGTGTGGCCGTGGCGGACACCGCCGAGGGCTTCGGCGTGGTCCTTCTCGATTTTTTGGCGGCCACCGCGGCCGTACCCCAGTTGGCGGCGGTGTAACTCGCCATTGATGAAACCGAAGTCCACGGGCACACCTGCGGGCAGGCCTGAAATCCAGGCTACCAGGGCTTGGCCGTGCGATTCTCCGGCGGTCACAAATTTGAGCATTTGAGGGATCGTGCCGCTTGACGCGCTTCGGCCAAAAGTCGATTCCGACGGCAACCCCATGGCGCTGGGCGTAGAGGCGCTGAGCGGCAAGAAGATCGAACATTCTATCGGAGCACGGCTTGTGGGTAAAGCTCCGCAGTAGAAGCGCATGCCTGAATCTTAGGAGTGCTCGCGGTGCGCGCGCCTGCCGGCCGCAAACCAGGCGCGCTTGACGCGCCGCTGCGGCGACGCTAGGCTTGCCGAGACGCGCAATTTTGCAGGAGGATGGCGCCCCGAAGTATGGCTTTGACCGATCCGAAAATTATTGGCGCGGCTCCCCCCGCCGCCGAGCCGGCGCCCTCTTCCTTCTTGGCCGATACGGTCAAACGGCAGCTGCGCTCCGTGCAGGATTACTCAGTGCTGGCCGGACAAGCGGTCGCACGCGCATTCACTCCGCCGCTTTACGTCGCCGACATTCTCGAGCAGATGGACCTGATCGGAGTAGGTTCGCTGCCGATCGTGCTGCTGACGGGTTTTTTCATGGGCGCGGTGATGGTCTTGCAGACCGCTGCACAGTTCGTGCGCTTTGGCGAAACGGCGC
>PLJR01000383.1 GCA_003140295.1 Acidobacteriota bacterium | reverse complement strand
CAAAACGTTTTGTCCGCTGGGAGACGCCGCAGCGCTGCCCACCATCAGTATCGTGAAGAAATGGCCGCAGGAATTCGAAGAGCACTTGTCAGGCCGATGTCCTTATCAACCGGCGGATACGCTGGCTGCGGCATTCTAGTCACCGCTTAAAACATGGCCGAGACAGCCCAAATCAAGTTCAAGCTCGATGACCGCGAATTGTCGGTGGCGCCAGGGACGCTGGTGATCGAGGCTGCGCGCCTGGAGGGCATCGAGGTGCCGTCGTTCTGCTATTACGGCGGACTGTCGTTGCAGGCGGCGTGCCGCATGTGCNNAAGCTGCAAACCGCGTGCACGCTCGTGGCGATGAACGGCATGGTGGTGCGCAGCGATACCGAGCAGGTTCACCAAGCGCGCAAGGCCATGCTCGAATTCCTGCTTACCAATCATCCGCTCGATTGCCCGGTCTGCGACAAGGGCGGCGAATGCGAATTACAGGACATGACCTTTCGCTATGGCGCTGAGCACAGCCGATTTACCGAAGATAAACTCCACACCCCGGAAGTAAAGTGGTCGAATCTGGTGTATTACGATGCGCCCCGATGCATCCTGTGTTTCCGCTGCGTGCGGGTGTGCGACGAAGGCATGGACGTCAAGGCGCTGGGCGTGGGGCAGCGCGGGGCGCAATCGGTGATCATCCCCAATCTCGAAAATCAGCTCGATTGCGAAGAATGCGGGATGTGCATTGACATCTGTCCGGTGGGTGCGCTGACCAGCGGAACGTACCGTTACCAGACGCGGCCGTGGGAAATGCAACACATTCCCACCGTTTGCGCGCACTGCTCGAACGGTTGCAAAACGACGCTGGGCGTACGCAATCATGATATTCTGCGCGCCAACAATCGCGATCTCTCCGGATTTAACAACGATTTTTTGTGTGCGAAAGGCCGCTTCGCGTTCGATTTCACGCGCCACCACGCACGCCTGACCACACCGCTGCTGCGGCGTAACGGCAAACTCGAGCCAGCCACGTGGGAAGACGCCCTGACGGAGACAGCGGCGCGGCTTGCTGCGGTGCGCGTCTCCGGCGGGGCTGATGCGATCGGATTTTACGGCTCGAACAGAACCACCAACGAAGAGAATTATCTGCTCGGGCGGCTCGCGCGAGCCTCGATCGGCACGAACAATATCGACCATCACCGCACCGCAGACTATGCGGGGCTGATGGCCATGGTCGCGAGGATCGCGAAGCCTTCCGGGACATCAGACGAGCACGCCGCGGTTGTGGACGGCAACATCGGCTTTGCCAGGATGGGCGAATTGGCTTCCGCGCCGGCATTTCTGCTGATCGGCAACGATGCCACCGAGCAAAATCCATTGGTGGCGTGGCAGATTCGCTCGGCCATACGGCATGTTGCGGCGCGGCTTTACGTCGTGGATTCCCGCAAATCGAAGTTGCAGCGCAAAGCGAACCTTTTCGTACAGGTTGCTTCGGGCGAGGAAGGTGCCGCGATCGCGGGTTTAACGGCAGAGGAAGCGCCGTCCGGCGATTTGCTCGCATTGCAAAAAGCTCTGGCGGCCGAAGGCGACCTGATCGTGCTGTTCGGCGCCGCAATACAGGGCCCCGCGTTCGGCGCGCTGGCGGCGCTGGCCCAGCAGCGCGCGCAGGGTGGCCAACGTACGCGGTTCATGGCGCTCGGCGATTACGCGAATTCGCGCGGCGCCGCGGATATGGGTTTACTGCCAGACCGGCTGCCCGGTTATGCAGGGGTAGCGGACACGTCGGCACGCGATAAGTTCGGAAAATTGTGGGGCGCTGCACTGCCGGAAAAACCGGGACTGGCGGCCGGCGCGATGCTCGATGGAGCGGTGGCCGGCACGATCAAAGGGCTCTACGTTGTGGGCGCAAATCCGCTTAAGGCGCGCCAGGCTTCCGGTTCCCCTACCACATCCACGAACGACAATCGATTCGGGAAGCTCGACCTACTGATCGTGCAGGACATGTTCTTGACCGAGACTGCGCAGTGCGCCGACATCGTGCTTCCGGCGTTATGCGCGTATGAAAAGGACGGCACGATCACCAATACGTCCGGTGAAGTGCAGTTGGCGCACAAGGCAGCCGACTTCATGGGGCCGCGCTCCGATTTCGACATCTTGCGTATCCTGTCGCATCAACTCGCAAGCCATAAGCTGGGCGACCCCATACGCCTGCGGACGCCCGAAGCAGCGTTCGAAGAAATTCGCGCTCACGTTGCCGGCTATGATGTGTCACGCGCCAATCTATTGCTCGGAAGAGCGGAGCCGGCGCTACGAGAAGCACCGGCATCGGCGGTTGCGCGCGAGAACGGCGGGTTACCGTCCGGCGCTGTCTGGTCGAGCAACGATTCCCTGTTCACGAGCGGCAGTCTCACTCCCTACTGCCGCATGGTGCAAACGCTGCGGGAAGCGGAAGAGAAATCGTGAACGACATTTTTGCACGGCATCCGATCCTGCTGGTTTCGCTGGTAAAGATTGTGGTGTTGATGTTCGTGCTGATGACCTCGCTCGCTTACCTAGTATGGTTGGAGCGCAAAGTCGCGGCGCATATCCAGGGCCGGTGGGGGCCGTACCGCGTGGGTCCGCACGGGCTGATGCAGCCCCTGGCGGACGCACTGAAATTCCTGTTCAAGGAAGATACGACGCCCGCGGGCGCCGATCGTTTCGTGTATTTTCTCGCGCCCTTTCTTACTTTGTCTCTCGCGATTTCCACGATCGCGCTGATTCCGTTTGGGCCAGGAGCGGTACAGATTTTCGGCCAGAGAACGCCGCTGGTGATCGCCAACGTCAACATCGGGCTGCTGGCCGTCTTCGCAATTACGTCGATTGGCGTTTACGGCGTGGCGCTGGCCGGCTGGTCTTCCAACAACAAATATTCTCTGCTGGGCGGCCTGCGCAGCGCGGCGCAGATGATCAGTTACGAGCTGTCGCTGACGATGTCGGTGGCCGGGGTGTTGCTACTTGCCGGCACGTTCAATATGAGCGAGATTATTACCGCGCAAAGCGGCTACACCTGGGGCTTTTTGCCGCGCTGGAATCTGCTGAGCCCCACGGCGCCACAGCTCCTGGGATTTTTTTGTTACTTCGTCGCGGCTGTAGCGGAAACCAATCGCTTGCCGTTCGATCTAGCGGAAGCGGAGTCGGAACTGGTAGCCGGCTTCCATACGGAATATTCCAGTTTCAAGTTCGCGATGTTCTTCATGGGAGAATATGCGAGCATGATCACGGTCTCATGCCTCGCAACTATTCTTTTTTTTGGCGGGTGGCTGTCTCCCTTCCCCCAAACCGGCGCGTTCGCCTGGGCGCGCTACCTGCCGGCGGCGGCGATTGGCGTCGCGGGCGTCGCTCTGGTGTTGAATGGCTTACGGTATAGCACTACCTGGGGGCGAGTAATGTTGCCGGTGCTGGGAATCTTGCTGTGCGCGCTCGCAGGATTATTCGCCCGGCCCGGGTCGGTGAATTTCGTGCAAGGGCCGTTGTGGTTCGTGCTCAAGGTGCTGGTGATCCTATTCGTTTATATGTGGGTGCGTTGGACGCTGCCGCGATTCCGTTACGACCAACTCATGGGCATCGGCTGGAAATTCCTGTTGCCGGTGGCGCTGGCCAATATCGTGCTGACGAGCTTAGCCGTGGTGCTGCATAAATGAGCGCGCAACTGGCGGTCTTTTTTACTTTGGCCGCGATGGCC
The DNA here is from genome assembly GCA_003140295.1 of Acidobacteriota bacterium. Classification (GTDB taxonomy): domain Bacteria; phylum Acidobacteriota; class Terriglobia; order Acidiferrales; family UBA7541; genus Palsa-189. The sequence continues at coordinate 3,138 of PLJR01000383.1, read as the reverse complement.
GTGGCTGGAGCGGTGAGCCTGATCGTGCAGCGTCATCCCATTCACAGCGCGCTGTCGTTAATCGTGGTGATGGCGGCGCTCGCGGGCCTCTACCTGCTGCTCGAGGCGGAATTCATCGCCGCAATTCAAATCATTGTCTACGCCGGGGCCATCATGGTGCTCTTTGTCTTCGTGATCATGCTGCTCAATGCCGGTGTGGAAGAGCGCACGAGTCTAAGCCGCACTGCTTTCTACGCGGGAGTTCCGCTGGCGATGTTCCTGCTGGTCGAACTCGCATATCGCGTGGCGCGCGCTTCGGCGCCGATGGCCGCGCAACCCTCGCCCGCGGCGGCTACGCGGGGACTGGCCATGCTACTTTTCCAGGATTTTGCTTTTCCGTTTGAAGCCACATCGATTCTCATCCTTATCGCCATTCTCGGCGCCATTGTTCTGGCGAAGAGAGACGTTTGAAGCAACGGAGGATGCGCCGGTGGTTCCCATTTCCTACTACATCGCACTGAGCGCGATTCTATTTGGACTTGGCGTGGCGGGATTCGTTTTCAAGCGCAATATCATCACGATTTTTATGGCCATCGAGTTGATGCTCAACGCCGTGAACCTGGCATTTGTGGCCTTCAGCCGCGCTCTGGGGCAATTGCAAGGGCAGGTTTTTGTTTTTTTCGTGATCGTAGTGGCAGCCGCGGAAGCTGCCGTAGGACTGGGAATTGTCATATTGATTGCGCGTAACCGGCAGTCGCTTAACGTCGAACGAATCAATCTGCTAAAGCTCTAACGGCGGCTGGCAAAGTTCAAGCTGCGACGAATGCCCGTGCTGCAACATCTCTGGATCATCCCCTTGCTGCCGCTGCTGGGCGCGGCGGCCAACGGCCTTCTGGGCCGCCGGTGGTCACGCGCGGCAACGAATATCGTGGCGCTCGGCTTCACGGGGCTGGCCTTCGCAGCTACCTGTGAGCTATTGCGGGAGTTCGCAATCCTGGGTCCAGTGCAGGTTCCCTGGATCCGTTCTTACTTCACTTGGATCCTCGCGGGCACCTTTCGAGCCGATTACGCATTGCAAGTCGACCAACTGACGCTGGTGATGCTGCTGGTGGTCACCGGTGTCGGCTGGCTGATTCATCTGTACTCCACCGGCTACATGGCCGATGACGCCGGGTACCGGCGCTTTTTTTCCTACCTGAATCTCTTCATGTTTTTCATGCTGACGCTGGTACTGGGCGCCAACTACCTGGTGTTATTCGTAGGCTGGGAAGGCGTCGGCCTGTGCAGCTACCTGCTGGTCGGATTCTGGTTCCTGAAGAAAACCGCCACCGATGCCGGCAATAAAGCATTTTGGGTGAACCGCGTCGGCGATTTTGGTTTTCTGCTGGGACTGTTTCTAATGTTTCGCCAATTTGGGTCGCTCGATTTTGGCGCCGTGTTCGGGAGAGCCGCGGGCATGCCGGTTGAAACTGGCGGACATGGCGTAATCACCGCGATGGCATTGCTGCTGCTCGCGGGCGCCACCGGGAAATCCGCGCAGATACCGCTTTACGTCTGGCTGCCCGACGCCATGGAAGGACCCACGCCCGTCAGCGCGCTAATCCACGCGGCGACCATGGTCGCCGCCGGCGTGTACATGGTGGCGCGCTCGAACGTTTTGTTTCTGCACGCACCTGCGGCCATGAAGGCAGTTGCGGTGATCGGCTGCCTGACGGCATTTTTTGCGGCTACCATCGCGCTGGTGCAGACCGACATCAAGAAGGTGCTGGCCTACTCCACGATCAGCCAGCTGGGCTACATGTTCCTGGGATGCGGCGTCGGCGCATTTAGCGCGGGAATTTTCCATTTGATGACGCACGCTTTTTTCAAGGCGCTACTTTTCCTGGGCGCCGGCAGCGTGATGCATGCCCTGGGCGGCGAACAGGACATGCGTAAAATGGGCGGCCTGCGCAAGAGTATTCCGTGGACTTTCGCCACTATGCTGGCGGCAGCGCTTGCTCTCTCCGGCGCGCCGGGATTTTCTGGATTCTTCAGCAAGGACGAAATCCTGGTGGCGGTACGCTCGGGACCGTACGCGAATACAGCGCTGTACGCGCTGGGAACCCTGACGGCGGGCTTGACCGCGTTTTATATTTTCCGGCTGATCTTTCTCACGTTTTACGGCGCGCCGCGGTATGACGAGCACGCCGTGCACGTGCACGAGTCACCCTCGAATATGCTGATCCCGCTTATCGTGCTGGGCGTGCTTTCGGTGGTTGGCGGATGGTTCGCCGCACCGATACTGGTGGGAGGAACAAACTTTTTCGACAAGTTCTTGGCGCCCGTGTTCAGCGCCGTAAGAATGGCGCCAGCGGCAGAGGCGGCTTCCGCGGGCGCTGCTTTTCTTGGCGCACTGCTGGGCTTGCCGGTGCTCGTCGGCCTTGCGGGGTTTTTGGTGGCCTGGTGGTTCTATATTCGCCGCCCTGATATGCCGGCGAAGGTGGCCGCTTCGTTGAGCGCTCCGTATACGCTGCTCGCGGGCAAATATTTCGTCGACGAGCTATATAGCCAGGTGATCGTGCGGCCGCTTTTGTGGCTGTCGACGAACGTCTTATGGCATGGGGTAGATGAACGTGTCATCGACGGCGCCGTGAACGGAGTGGCGCATGATCTGAGGGAGGCCGGCGACGGGCTCCGGCACTTGAACTCCGGCAGCACGCGCAGTTACGCGGTGTGGGTGGTGCTGGGCGCCATCGCACTGACCACCGTGCTCGTATGGGCGGTGCGCTGAGATGCAGCCTTCCCACCTGCTAACGATCCTCATTTTTCTGCCGCTGGCGGGCGCCGCGGCGCTGCTGGTGCTGGGCGGGGAGGATCGCGCCTGGATTTGCTGGTCCGCGCTGATTTTGGCGCTCGCTGAGTTCGCCGTGTCGCTGCTGCTCGTGCGCGGATTCACGGCATCCACTGCGGCTTATCAGTTCGAGGAGTTTCGCACCTGGATTCCGTCGCCNNATCGCCATGCTCGCGTCGTGGAAATCAATTCACAATCGCATGCAAGGCTTCTATATCACGCTGCTGATACTGGAAACGGGAATCATCGGCGTTTTCGTTTCTCTTGACCTGTTTCTTTTTTTTCTTTTCTGGGAAGCCATGCTGCTCCCCATGTATTTCCTGATCGGC
>PLJR01000046.1 GCA_003140295.1 Acidobacteriota bacterium | reverse complement strand
CAGACTCATTCCTGCCTGTGCGCATTTTGCAGAAGTAACGCCATCTCCCATGTACCGATACATGCAAAACGATACCCGCCGAGAAAAAATCAAGTGAGCCTCTTCGCCAAACTTGAGCCCGAAGATAACGCCGCCGCTAACGCTGCGCGCCCGCTCGCCGAACGCATGCGCCCCCGCACCCTCGAGGAGTTCGCCGGCCAAAAAGAATTGCTGGGTCCCGGCAAGCCCCTGCGCGTGGCCATCGAACGCGACGATCTCGGCTCCATGATTTTGTGGGGACCTCCTGGCTGCGGCAAAACCACCCTGGCGCGGCTGATCGCGCGCCGCACGCAATCTGAATTCGTGGCCTTCAGCGCCGTGCTCAGCGGCATCCGCGAAATCAAGGACGTGATGGCCGCCGCCGAGCACGCGCATCGCTTGGGAAAGCGCACCATCGTATTCGTCGACGAGGTGCATCGCTTCAATAAGGCCCAGCAGGACGCTTTCCTTCCCCACGTCGAGGCTGGAACCATCACCCTGATCGGCGCCACCACCGAAAATCCTTCTTTTGAAGTCGTCGCGCCCCTGCTTTCCCGCACCCGCGTCTACACGCTGCAAGCACTCGGCAACGAAGAAATTATCGGCTTGCTCCGCCGGGCTCTTTCCGACGAAGACCGCGGCCTGGGCCGCGAAAAGATCTCGCCCGCCCCCGGCGTTCTCGAACGCATCGCCATTTTCGCCAACGGAGACGCCCGCGCCGCCTACAACACGCTCGAAGCCCTGGTGCGCGCCGCCGTTCCCGCACCGGACGGCGCGCGCGTAATCACCGAAGATTTGCTGGCCGCGGCGCTGCAGCGAAAATTCCTGCTGTACGACAAGGCTGGAGAGGAGCACTACAACCTGATTTCAGCGCTGCACAAGTCGGTGCGTAATTCCGATGCGGACGCCGCGCTTTACTGGCTGGCGCGCATGCTCGAGTCCGGAGAAGCTCCCCTGTACGTCGCGCGCCGCCTGGTGCGGATGGCCAGCGAAGACATTGGCCTCGCCGACCCCGCCGCGCTGGGCATCGCGGTCGCAGCCATGCAAGCCGCCGATTTTATCGGCGTCCCGGAAGGCCATCTGGCTCTGGCCCAGGCCGCCGTGTACTTGGCCCTCGCGCCCAAATCCAATGCCCTCTACACCGGTTACAACGAAGTCGAAAGCGATTTGCAAAACACTTCGTCTGAACCCGTGCCTTTGCATCTCCGCAACGCTCCCACTCCGCTCATGCGCCATCAAGGCTATGGGCGCGGCTACCAGTACGCCCACGACATTCCGGAAAAAGTTGCGGACATGGATTGCCTCCCCGAAAGCCTTGCCGGCCGCCGGTACTACCAGCCCACCATGGAAGGCTTCGAGCAGCGCCTGCGCGACCGCATGGAAGAAATCCGGCGCATCCGTTCGTCGGAAAACGCATATCAGGAAAATGCGGATCAAGAAAATTCAGAGCGGGAAAATTCACGACAGGCCGATCCGAACCAGGAAGATTCAAAAACGCTCGAGAATTCAAAGCGGCCCGAAAATTCAAAGCGCCCCAATTCAATGCGAAAGGAGAGCGACAGCCGGTAGCCACGCAACAGAAAATGGGGAATTCGCCTGCAATCGGTCCACGCGCCGTACCTGCAACCTGCTTCAGCGGAAACTACGGCAGGAAACCGCGCCTAAGGCCGCAGCAGCCGCAGATGCTCTTTCAGGCTGCACCGGTCCATCACCACGAACAGGCCCGCGTCGCGCGCCTTCGCGGCCGCTTCCTGGTGGACCACGCCCTCCTGCAGCCACAGCGCGCGTGCGCCGATCCGAATGGCCGCGTCGGCGACTTCGGGAACGAACTCCGAGCGGCGAAATACGTTCACGATATCGACTTTTTCGCGAACCTCTTCGAGCGTGGCATAGGCCTTTTCCCCAAGAACTTCGGTTTCGTTCGGATTCACCGGGATAATGCGATAACCCGCCTCCTGAAGATATTGCGCGACGCCGTAACTCGCGCGGCCGCGGCTGGAAGAAAGCCCCACGACGGCAATCGTGCGTGCGGTGCGAAAAAGTTCGGCCATGCGCTCGTCGAAAGGCCTACCCTCGCCGAAAGACTGTGTTTCCACTTCAGGCGCCACGGCGTCCTCCCTGGTTCCCGGTTCCCCGCCCCGGTGAAGTCTTGCCCGGTGGTGGCGGTTGACTCGGCGCGTTTCGGCGCCGCGGATGGTGTCCGGGCGCCTGTGGCGCCGGTAACATTTCATCGGGCGCAGGTTGTCCCGGCCCTGTTTGACGAGGCCGGGCAGTTTGCCGCGGCAATGCTGGCCCTCGTGACGTCGGCAACGTTTGCCCGGGCGCGGTTCGCGACGGTGATATCCCTGGCGCAGTCCGATTTGACGCCATCTGCCCGGGCGCGGCGTTCGGAGTGCGCCGTGGCCGGAAACGCTTCTTGCGTTTTTCCGGCGTCGTGTGCGGCGCTTTCTCGGCGCGCGCAATCGCCTGGCGCAGGCGCTCCACTTCCGCGGGCTCTAGGCTGCGGTAGCGACCCTCCTCGAGGTCCCCAAGATCGAGCGGGCCAAATTTCACGCGCCGCATTTTCTCGACGGGATGATCGAGCGCAAATAAAGAAGTGCGCAACAAGTCGCGCCGCGCGTCGGCCAGTTCCACTTCGTACCATGGGTTCGCGCCGTCGGGTCCCGCCGATCCCGGCGCCCGCAGCAACCGCAGCTTCGCGCGCGCCTCGGGCCGCACTTTGCGCAGCGTTTCATCGCTGAGCTTGCCCTTGAGCTTCACCCAATACACCTGGGGCATGCGCGCGGAATTTTTAAAAATCCGATCGGCAAGCTCGCCGTCGGTGGTCAGCAGCACCAGGCCCGAGGCCGCATAGTCCAGCCGGCCGACTGGGAAAACGCCTCCGGAAAGCCCGCGCAGCAAATGGCGCAGCGTGGCCCGGCCCTCAGGATCGGACATGGTGGAAACGACATGCGCGGGCTTGTTGAGCAGGTAATATCCGGCCTGCGGCGGCCGCGCGGCGACTTGGCCCGCTGCTTCCACGCGATCGCGCTCGGGATCGGCTTTCGCGCCCAGCTCGCTCACCACGACGCCGTTGACGCGCACTTGGCCGCTGCGAATCAACTCCTCGGCATGGCGGCGTGAAGCGATGCCGGCCCGCGCGATAATTTTTTGTAGCCGTTCGAGCATCAGCGTGATTCACCCGCAGCTTCTTTGGACCGCTGCGCATCACCCGATCCGTCATCGGCGTCTTCGGTATTTTGCTGGGCGATATTTTGCTCGACGGTATTTTGGTCGGCGGCTGAGGCCGCGCGTGCATTCGTGGCATCCGACGGCGATGCCGGCGTATCGGCCTGCTCCGCGCCAGTTGCAGCGGCGGGAGGCCGAGGGGGTTCCGCGCCAGCTGCAAAGCCGGATGATTCGATCGCAGGGTCGATCGAAGGGTCGACCGGAGATTCGCCGGAGGGCCGACTCGACGATTCCTCCGGCGCCACCTCCGCGACGCCGTCTTCGGTGCCCAGGGCTTCGCGCGCCAGCGCCTCAAATTCCTTCAGGCTGGGAAGCTCGTCAACATCGCTCAAGCCGAAGCGCATCAGAAAATCTTTGGACGTGCGATAAAGGATAGGACGTCCGATGACGTGCTTGCGTCCCGCGGTGGTGATGAGCCGCCGCTCGAGCAAAGTCTGAATTACTCCGGCGCAGTTCACGCCGCGAATTTCCTGAATTTCCGGCTGCGTGACGGGCTGTTTGTAGGCGATCACCGCCANNCGTGGTAATCAGTCGTTTTTCCAGCAACGTCTGAATCACGCCAGCGCAATTCACTCCGCGAATTTCCTGAATCTCCGGCCCCGTCACCGGTTGTTTGTACGAAATCACCGCCAAAGTCTCCAGCGCAGGCATGGTCAGCCGCAAAGGCGGGCGCAGGCTCTTGATGAACCGCCGCACGACTTCGTGATGCTGCGGTTTGGTATACACGCGATAGCCGCCGCCAACCGCGCGAATTTCGATGCCGCGCTCATCGCTGCCGTAGCTCCCCACCAGCTCGTCGAGCGCCGCGCGAACCACGTGCCTTTCTTCCGCGAGCGCGGCGGCTAATTGCTCGATCGTTGCCGGCTCGTCTGCCGCATAAATGATGGCTTCGAGCGCGCTTTTCAATTCGATGGGACTCATGCTCATCGGTGATCAACCATGGCGCTGGTAATCATATCAGGGTGTATCCACATCATCGGTTGCGCCAGGCGTCGGTGAAGATTCTCCGCGCGCCGATACCGGGCCATCCGCGCTGGAACCATGCGGTTCGCCGGCCGGGGAAATCCCCTGCGCTCCGTCTTCCAAATACTCGATTTTCTCGCCCGAGAAAAATACGTCGAACATTTTATGTTTGCGCAGCAGGATGGCGCCGAACAGCTCGCTCTGCGACAACACCACGGCTTGCAGGCGCACCAGTTCGAGCACGGCCAGCAGCGCGCAGATCATGGCGCCGCGTGCGGGACACGACTCAAAAAAAGCCATCAGCTCCACGCCTTCTTCCGAGGCCAGCAGCTGCCCGCGCAAAATCTCCATCATTTGCGCCACGGTGAATTCATCGCGATGCAGCTCGATGCGCGTGACTTCCTTGCGGCGCTCGAGCACCTGTTGGAATACGCGGACCAGGTCCACGAGCGAAACGGTCAGCTCGCCTTCCACGTCCGGGCCCTCGTAGAGCGAGAGGTCGGGCTTTGACCACACGTGGGCCTCGAGCTGCTGCCGCTCGAAAAGAAGCTGCGCCGCATTCTTGAATTTCTCGTGCTCGACCAGGCGATACACCAACTCGGCGCGCGGATCGCCCTGGTCCTCGGGGCCGGCCAGCGGATCGGGTGGCAGCAGCATCTTCGATTTGATCAGGATCAACGTTGCCGCCATATAAATAAAATCCGCGGAAACATCGATGTCGAGCTGTTCGAGCTTGTGCAGATATTCGAGATACTGCCCGGTAATCGTAGAAATGGGAATGTTGTGAATGTCCAGCTCCTGCTTGCGAATCAGGTCGAGCAGCAAGTCCAGCGGCCCGTCGTAGGCGGCCAGATGTATGTTGTACGGCGCGGACATCACTCACCTACCTCAATTACCCGGGCTCCAAGTAGAGCCCGCACCCGTAACGTCCGAGGCCGCGTCGGGCGCTCCGGTCATCTCCCTGGAGCCCGCTGTCTCCCGCGACGGGGCCAGACTCGCGCGCAGTTTCTCCCAGCCGAAGACGGACTCGCGCACGCGCGACATGGTATTTTTCGCCACCCAGCGCGCTTTGCCCGAGCCGCGGTCCAATAATTCGAGCACCTCGCCGGGATTCGCCGCGTACTGCTCGCGCCGCGCGCGCACCGGCGCAATCCATTCGATCAGCGCGTCGGCCATCAGGCCCTTGCATTCCACGCAGCCAATCGAGGCGGTGCGGCACTCGAGGTTGACCCGTTCGATGCGCGCGCGCTTCTCGGCCGTTTGCTCTTCCGGGAAAAGCCTGTGCCAATCGAAAACGGGGCAAACCTCCGGATTCCCCGGGTCCTGGCGGCGCTTGCGCGCAGGATCGGTCACCATGGCGCGAACCTTGGTGCGAATGGACTCGTCGGATTCGCTCAGCGAGATGAAATTGTTATAGCTCTTGGACATCTTGCGCCCATCGGTGCCGGGAACGCGGGGCGTTTCGGTGAGTAGTGCAGCTGGACCACGCAACACTTCTCGAGACATCACGACCCCCGCAGCTAGGGCGGTGCCTAGGCGTTCGATGGCATTATCAACGCCAATTTCTAGAATTCGTGCCCGGAGTTTAGATTTAAATTGCCCCCATTTTTCGTCAGTCAACGGGAAGTCGGAGACGGATAGCGGAAAGCCTGAAATGCCAAGATGATGAATAATCTGCCCACAGCGAGTAGCAAATTCCGGTTCACGCAGCTTTTCGTTTTGCTCAAGACCATATAAGAGATTAAACCTATGGACAATTTCGCGGCCCAGCTCGACGTGCGATTCCTGGTCTTCCCCCACCGGAACAAGCAAATCCATGGCGGGCTCGCCGTACATCACGATATCCGCCGTCTGCAGCACCGGGTACCCAAGAAATCCGTAGGTGTGCAGATCCTTATCTTTAATATTTTCGAGCAATTCTTTGTACGTGGGCACGCGCTCGAGCCACCCCAGCGAAGTAATCATCGAGAGCAGCAAGTGCAGCTCGGCATGTTCGGGAACCGCCGACTGCACGAATATCGTGGACTTCTCGGGATCGAGCCCCGCCGCCAGCCAGTCGACGGCGATCTCGATGCTGTTTTGCGCAATGGCGGAGGTGTCCGCGTAATCGGTGGTCAGCGCATGCCAATCCGCGATGAAGAAAAAGCATTCGTACTGCGGATCCTTCTGCAGCCTCACCCAATTCTGCAGCGCGCCGAAGTAATGCCCGATGTGCAGACGCCCGGTGGGACGCATCCCGCTGAGAACTCTTTTCCGCGGCGCCACCCTAACTGCCCCCTCCGCAGGAGACGCCTGAGGGAGGCGCGCCATCGCTGCCATCGTTTGTCGCCGTAAGTGCGGGCTGGCCCGCGGCTTCGGTTTTCAAATCGACGCCTGCGACACGGTGCGCCAGCAAGTCACGCGCAACGATCAGGCGCTGGATTTCGCTGGTGCCCTCGTAAATGGAAATGACGCGCGCATCGCGATACATGCGCTCGACGTCGCTTTCGCGCGAGTAACCCATGCTCCCGTGAATTTGCACGGCTTTGTAAACCACGCGATTCACCATTTCCCCCGCATAAAGCTTGGCGCGCGAGGCGTGCGCTCCCAGCCGCCCGCGTGGCCACGAGCCGCTATCGCGCATTTCGTTATCGCGAAATGCCGCATCGCGCAATTCCCTATCGCGCAACTCCTTATCCCGCAACCACGCCGCCTGCCAGATGAGCACGCGCGCCGCCTCAATTTCCGTGTGCATGTCCGCCAGCATCCACTCGATCGCCTGAAATTCGGAAATCGCTTTGCCAAACGCGCGGCGTTCACACGCAAACTTCGCGGCGGCGTCGAGCGCGCCCTCCGCGATGCCCAGCCCTTGCGCGGCGATGCCCACGCGCCCGCCATCGAGCGCCTCGAGCGCGATCTTCAGTCCCTGCCCTTCCGCGCCGAGCCGATTTTCCGCGGGCACGTCGCAATCGGTGAAACTGATCTCCGCGGTGCGCGAAGTGCGCAGGCCCATTTTATCCTCGTAGCGGCTTACGCGAAAGCCGGAGAAGCGCGGCTCGACCAAAAACGCGGTGACACCCCGCGCTCCAGCCGAAGGATCGGTCTTCGCGAATACAACGTAGAGCCCGCTTTCGCCGCCATTAGTGACCCAGCTCTTAGTGCCATTCAGCAGGTAAATATCGCCGCGGCGCTCGGCGCGCGTCTCGATGGCCGCGGAATCGGAGCCGGCTCGCGGCTCGGTGAGGCAAAACGCCCCCAGAATTTCGCCGCACGCGAGCCGCGCAAGATAGCGGCGGCGCTGCGCTTCTGTGCCGTGCCGGTATAGCGGCCAGCCCACCACGGAATTCGTGACGCTGAGCGCGACTGCCAGCGCCGCGTCGATGCGGGCAACCTCCTCGAGCATCAGCACGTAGGAAAGCGTGTCCACTCCCGCGCCGCCCCACTCCTCGGGAACGAGCATGCCGCAGCAGCCCATCTCGCCGAGTCGCCGCAATTCCTCCGCGCCAAACTCTTCTTCCTTATCGCGCCGCCGGATCGACGGGCGCACTTCGGCCTCCATGAATTGGCGCACGGTATCGCGAATCAGGAGCTGATCTTCGGATAGGGAAAAGTCCATGCCGGCTCGGGTGCGGGCTCTTACCTGGACCCGCTCAATACGGGTGCGGGCTCCACTTGGAGCCCGCTCAATAAAATGACAGCGTCGCGCTACATCTTCAGCAGTTCGCGCAGGCGCTTGGTCTGCGCGCGGCTCACGGGAACTTCCGACTGCCGCTTATCGGCCATTTTTAAAATGTAACTCGACTTGAACCACGGGAGAACTTCCTTGATGTGATTGATGTTCACCAGGTGCGAGCGGTGCGGGCGCCAGAATCGATCGGAATCGAGTGAGTCTACCAGCTCTTCGATCGTGCGATAGTTGGAGATGCCTTCCAAGTCGCGCGTCGAAATGGTGATGGTGCCATCTTCAATCGAAGCGCAAACCATCTCGTCGGCATCCACCAGAAATAACCGCCCCTGCGCCTTTACCAGCAGCTTTACGAGTTGGCTTCCGCGCCCGCCCAGTTGGCTTACCAGCGTCTCCAGGCGCTCCGCCGGCGAGGCCTCCGCGGTGTGCGCGCGCCTGGCGCGTTCGATGGCCCGCGAAACGCGCTGCTTGTCAAACGGCTTCAGAACGTAATCGACCGCGTTCACCTCGAAGGCCTGCACGGCGTACTGATCGTAGGCCGTGGCGAAAACAATGTGTGGAAGCTTCACCTTGCGTTCCATCAGCTTGCGAATTACGCCGAAGCCGTCGAGCCCCGGCATCTTCACGTCCAGAAAAGCGAGATCGGGATTGCGCTCCTTGATCAACGAAATCGCTTCCAGTCCGTTTTTGCCTTGCCCGATCACATTGACGTCGGGAAAATTCTTGAGCAGAAAAGCAAGCTCGTCGCGGGCGGGTTTCTCGTCGTCCACGATGATCGTGCTCATTCCGGCCGAATTTTGTGGTGTTGAGATCATGGTGGACGCGAGTGTCGCGGCCCCACTATAGCGATATCGTTGCGCGGTAGCAAACCACCGGGGCTCGGTGACGGGTGCGGGCTCTACTTGGAGCCCGCTCAATGAGACGGTTGCTCGGCAGCGCCCGGACCGCCGACTGACTGGCCGATAATAATCACATTCCGATGTTCTGTTACCCAGTTGCCCTGAAGTCATGGCTGGGCGCCCTCGCGCCGGAAAACTCAAAAACGTTATCAGTGCTTTGTGCCATGCTAGGATTTCGCATGCTTGCCAGACCGTCCTGCTGCGTATCGAAGGCGGCGGTTTATTCGCTGCGACAATTCTCGCTTATTGGGAATCGCATGCAAGTTGGATACTGTTTGCCGCTCTCCTGCTGGCGCCCGATCTTTCCTCCGCGGGTTATGCGGCGGGCGTAAAAATGGGAGCTGCGGTCTACAACCTCGTGCACACGCTGACCGGTCCCCTCATCCTGCTTGTCTATGGCCTTGTGGCGGCACACTTTTCGCTGGTGCCTTACGCACGGGTGTGGGCTCTACTTGGAGCCCACGCCAATAAATGATCTGGATCGCGCATATCGGCATGGATCGCATGCTCGGTTTTGGGCTGAAGTATCCAACGCGCTTTAGCGACACGCACCTGCAGCACGTCTAGTTACATCGCGGCGGGCGATTGACCGAAGCCGCACGTGCGCCGCCGCGGGAGGAAGAGCGCAACCGTTCAACACAACACCATGGGGGACACGTGGCCACGCGCATAGCAAAGGTATTGAGCAGCCGCGACATTTATGAGGGCACAGCTTTCGGACTCCGCCACGAACGCGTTCGCGAACCCGGAGGCGTGATCAGCGAGCGGGACATTGTCACCCATCACGGCTCGGTCGTGGTTCTGCCCGTGTTTCCCGATGGCAGCATTCTGCTGGTCCGCCAATACCGCCACGCGGCTGGAAGATTTCTGTGGGAGCTATGCGCGGGACACATCGAGCCGGGAGAGCGGCCGCCAGCCACCGCGCAGCGCGAGCTCGCCGAGGAGACCGGGTACGCGGCCGAGCGTATGGAGAAGCTGGTCGATTTTTTTCCTTCCCCCGGATTGCTCAGTGAGCGGATGTGGGTTTTCCTCGCGACGCGGCTCACCGCCGGCGCGGCGCGGCCCGAAGAAGACGAACGCATAACGATACGCCGGTTTTCCGCGGGAGAGATCGTGCGCATGATGCGCAAGGGCGCGGGCCTCGACGGTAAATCGCTCGCGGGAATTTTATTTTACTGGCGCTTCCGAAAAAACCGGCGCTGATTTGTCCCGGCCGGCTCGCATGATTGCCGTGTGCGTTTTCTTGCGAGGCGCCCTCCGGCCTTCTCCGCGCTTGCAACGCATCGGCGGGTGTTTTAGGATTCATGGCGAATGAATCCCGCCACCAAGCTTCAAACCCCGCGCGCCGCCATGAGCGTGCAGCAGTTCATCAAACACCACTACCGCCATTTCAACGCCGCCGTGGTCGTGGACGCCGCGGAAGCGTATCGCACGCACCTCGCGCAGAGCGGAAAAATGCTGCTGGCGATGGCCGGAGCTATGAGCACCGCGGAGCTGGGACTTTCGCTGGCGGAAATGATCCGGCAGGACAAAGTTCACGCGATCTGCACGACGGGCGCGAACCTCGAGGAAGATATTTTTAATCTGGTGGCGCACAACCACTACAAGCGGGTGCCCGGCTATCGCAATCTTAGCGATGCTGAGGAGCTGGCGCTACGCGAACAAGGGCTCAACCGCGTCACCGATACGTGTATCCCTGAAGAAGAGGCCATGCGGCGCATCGAGCGCCAGGTGCTGAAGTTCTGGCAGAAGGCCGACCATGAAGGCCAGCGCTATTTTCCCTACGAATATATGTACCAGTTGATTCGCAGCAACGCGATTGCCGAGTCGTACCAGATCGATCCCAGCGATTCGTGGATCGTCGCTGCTTGCGAGAAAAATCTGCCCGTATTCACGCCGGGATGGGAAGATTCCACGCTCGGGAATATTTTTGTGGCCAATAAAGTTCGCGGGCAAATTTCGAGTTTCGATATCGTCAAGTCGGGCCTCGAGCAGATGGCCGCGCTCATTGATTGGTATCGCGCCAACACCAAAACCGAGTCGGTGGGATTTTTTCAGATTGGCGGCGGCATCGCCGGCGATTTTCCCATTTGCGTGGTGCCCCTCATCGTGCAGGACCTGCGCGAGGAATGCCGCCTGTGGGGATACTTCTGCCAGATTTCCGACAGCACTACCTCTTACGGCTCCTACAGCGGCGCGGTGCCCAACGAAAAAATCACCTGGGGCAAACTTGACCGCAACACGCCGCGTTTCGTCATCGAATCCGACGCTTCCATCGTGGCGCCGCTGATCTTCGCCTACGTGCTGGAAACCTAACTCCACCGGTGCGCGATGGAAAACCGCGAGGTCGCACGCATCCTTCGCGAAACCTCGAAACTTCTGGAAATCGACGGCGCCATCATCGGCCGTTACCGCAGTTATGACCGCGCCGCCGACCTGATCTCCAGCCTCACTGAACCGATTGCAGAGCTGGCTCGCGATCTGAAAAAAATTACGGCGCTTCCCGGCATCGGCGTCCGCATGGCCGAGCATATCCGCGAAATCCTCGAAGCCGGAGATCTCAGCCAGCGTAAAGAGCTGCTCCAGAAATATCCCGTCGAGATCCTCGGCCTACTGGCGCTGCCATCGCTCGGCCCCAAGAAGGCCTGCCTGCTGTGGGAAGCGTTTCAGGCCAGCACCGTCGCACAAGTGGAGCAGCTCGCGCGCGAGGGCAAGCTGCGCGACCTTCCCGGCTTTGGCAAGAAAACCGAGGAGAACATTCTCAAGTCCATCGAAGTGTTCAAGAAATCGGCCGGGCGCTTCCTGCTGGATTTTGCGGAGCGCGAAGCCGCGAAATTGATCGAGTACATTTCGGCGTTCGATGTGACGGCTTCGCTCGCCGCCCCGGCCGCACTGCCCGCGCGCGGCAAACTGATTCAATCGATCTCGGTGGCTGGATCGTTGCGGCGGCACCGGGAAACCGTGGGCGATCTCGATCTGCTTCTCACTCTCACGCCGCGAGAGGCGGGCGGAGTCCGGGATGCCGAAGAAATTGCCGCGCTCGCCCGGCATATTTTGGCCTACGGGCCCATCGAGCAGGTGCTGGCGCAAGGCGAGAATAAGGTGAGTTTCCGCCTGGTGCACGGGCTGCAAGTGGACGTGCGTTTGCTCCAGCCGGAAAACTTCGGCGCCGCACTGATCTATTTCACCGGTTCGAAGGAGCACAACGTGGCCTTGCGCGGCCGCGCGCTGAAAATGGGCTATACGCTCAACGAATACCAGTTGGCCACGGTCGCCGATGCTGCGCCGGGCGAAGACGCAGCGCGGGTCGCCGGCGCTGCTGAAGAAGAAGTTTACGCGAAGCTCGGTCTCGACTTCATTCCGCCGGAGTTGCGCGAGAATTGCGGTGAAATCGAGGCCGCCGCGCAGCACACCTTGCCACATCTGATCGAGTTGCGCGATCTTCGCGGCGATTTGCAGATGCATACGACGGCCACTGACGGCAAGCACTCGATCGAAGCCATGGCCGCCGCAGCGCGCGCGCTCGGATACGAATACATCGCCATCACCGACCACAGCAAGGCGCTGGCGTTCGCCAACGGCATGGACGAAGCGCGCACCCTCGAGCAAGCTCGCAACATCCGCTCCGCGAACGAACGCGATCCTGACATTCACCTTCTGGCCGGCATCGAAGTGGATGTATTGAAGGATGGCCGCCTCGATCTGCCGGACGACGTTCTTGCCGAACTCGACATCGTGGTCGTTTCCGTGCACTCCTTTATGGGCCTGGAACACGGCGCGATGACCGAGCGCATGCTCGCGGCCATCGAAAATCCGTACACGCAGATCATCGGCCACCCGACGGGACGTTTGCTGCTCCGGCGCGACGCTTTTGCCTACGACATGGAGCGCATTCTTGATGCGGCGCGTCAGCACGGCGTGGCCATGGAGTGCAATGCCGCGCCCGACCGGCTGGATCTTAAAGACGTTTACCTGCGCATGGCCAAGGACCGCGGCGTGCGCGTGGTAATATCCACCGACGCGCATTCAACGCGCGGGCTGGAGCTGATGCGGTACGGCGTGCACATGGCGAGGCGCGGCTGGATCGAAAAAAAAGATGTACTCAACGCGCTGCCCCTCCCGGAAATGCTGGCCACGCTGCGTCCCAGGCCGGGCGCAGCCGTGCGGCCGAGGCCGGGCAACGCCTGATTCCCGCGCAGGATTTTCTTTGCCGGCTGCGCGCCGCGATGATGCCGTCGCGGACCGCCGTCTGCAGTCGGGGCCGGCCGCAAGCTGCGATTTTCGTTTCCACGTTGCAATTCCGGCCCGTTTTCCTCATCATATTGGACTTTGCCCGCGCGTGAATTTTCGCCGGCGTGTTCGAGCTGGCGCCTACCGCGCAGCTTGTCATCACCACACGGGTGCGGGCTCTACTTGGAGCCCACGTAAATCAAAGATATTAACGGAGGCTAAAAAAGCATGCGCCGGCCGACTACGATTACACCGCCCAAGGGAAACCTGGGTGTCCTGACTGTGGGGATGGGAGCGGTGGCGACGACTTTCATGGCCGGCGTCGATCTGATTCGCAACAATGCTGCGCAACCGGTGGGCTCCACCACGCAGCTCGGCACCATACGCCTGGGCAAACGGACCGAGGGCCGCACGCCGCTGATTAAAGATTTCGTGCCGCTCGACCCGCTCAAAAATCTGGTTTTCGGCGGCTGGGATCTTTTTCCGGATACTGCCTATGAAGCTGCGGCGCATGCGGCGGTGCTGTCTTCCGAGGATCTCGCCAAGGCCAAGAAATTTCTCTCCGGGATCCGTCCGATGAAGGCCGCCTTCGACCGCAATTACGTGAAGCGCCTCGACGGCCCGAACGTCAAGAAAGCCAAAAATAAATACGACCTGGCCCTCGAAATCAAGAACGACATCGCGGAGTTTCGCAAGAAGTCCAAGGCCTCGCGCTGCGTGGTGATCTGGTGCGGATCGACGGAAATTTTCCTGACGCCCGAAGAAGTACACTCGACGGCCAAGAAATTCGAGGAGGGCATGAAGAAAAACCATCCCGCGATCGCGCCCTCGATGCTGTACGCGTGGGCGGCGATCACTTCGGGGGTGCCCTTTGCCAACGGGGCGCCGAATCTGACGCTCGATATTCCGGCGATGCAGGAGCTGGCGGCGAAGCACGACGCTCCGATTTGCGGCAAGGACTTCAAGACCGGACAGACGCTGCTGAAGACGATTCTCGCGCCCGGGCTGAAGGCCCGGATGATTGGGCTGAACGGCTGGTTTTCGACCAACATTCTTGGGAATCGCGACGGCGAAGTGCTCGAGGATCCCGAATCGTTCAAGACCAAGGAAGAATCCAAACTCGGCGCGCTCGAATACATCCTGCAGCCCAAGCTTTATCCCAATCTCTACGGCAATGTCTGCCACAAGGTGCGCATCAACTATTATCCGCCGCGCGGAGACAACAAAGAAGGCTGGGACAATATCGATATTTTCGGATGGCTGGGATATCCGATGCAGATCAAGGTGGATTTTCTGTGCCGCGACTCGATTTTGGCGGCGCCGCTGGCGCTCGATCTGGTTCTGTTCCTGGACCTGGCGCAGCGGGCGGGGCTGCACGGGATACAGGAATGGCTCAGCTTTTTCTTCAAGTCGCCGATGTGCGCGCCGGAGCTATATCCCGAGCACGACCTGTTCATCCAGTCGATGAAAATGAAAAATACGCTGCGCTGGATGATGGGCGAGGAGCTAATCACCCATCTGGGCTCCGAGTATTACGATTAAATCGTAGTGTCGCGGCCCCTGGATTCGAGAACGGGTAGAATTCGCGGGGCCGATCCGCGGGGCGTTCCGGCCGTCGCGCCGCTGAGTCCGGACTCCATAGAAGACCACTCCATCCAAAACCGTGATGTGAATCATCGAAAACTTGGATTTTACTCGGCGGTACGAGTGCCAGTATCGTATTTTGGGTTTTCGTAGGTTGGGCCTGGGCGGGTGGCACTCTCCTCGCCGAGAGTGATGCGGCGGCGCTTCGGATGTTGCGCCACAGGTTCTTGGTTGAGGGGCTTTTCGTCGACAGGCTGTTCATCGACGGGCTTTTTATTGACGGGCTTGGCATTGACGTTGGATTGCGCTTTACGATATCGTCGCGCTTTTCAAATCCGGTTCCAAGACTGAGGCAGCTAAAGGAGAGCGAATGGATCCCAAGGGCGTGCTGGAATTTGCCAATAAGAACGGCGCAAAAATACTCGATCTGCGCTTCACCGACCTCCCCGGGCTGTGGCAGCACGTGAGCTACCCGATTGGGGAACTCGAAGAGGGCTCGTTTAAAGAGGGGTTTGGGTTTGACGGCAGCTCGATTCGTGGATGGCAATCGATTCACGAGTCGGACATGCTGCTGATTCCGGATCCGAAGACGGCGTTTATGGATCCGTTCCGCGATACGCCGACGATGGTGATGTTGGGCGACGCGGTGGATCCGCTGACGAAGCAGCCATACGCGCGCGACGCGAGGTTTATTGCGAAGAAGGCGGAGAACTATCTGAATTTGACGGGTATCGCTGATCAGGCGTTCTTCGGGGCGGAAGCGGTTTTTTTTATTTTTGATAATGTGCGCTTCGATCAGCGCGAGAATTACGGCTTCTATTATATTGACGCTGAAGAAGGCCGCTGGAATTCGGGGCG
>PLJR01000363.1 GCA_003140295.1 Acidobacteriota bacterium | reverse complement strand
GCCTAAAATCGCAAGCCCCGCGTATTCACATACTTGCAAACTGGTGGGGGTATACCGCGATGAATGCTGAATTTCAGGTGTCGGTCTCACTGCAGAAGGCCGCTGCGATCTTCCCCGCACTTGCGGCCCATCGCGGCGCCGCCTCACCGACTTTGCACGTGCCGCACTATATTGAGGACACTTTCGTGGTAAACCTACGCCGTACTTCAGTAATAAACGTATGCCGCGCCGGCATTGGTTGCCGACTTATCGGCTTGGTTCCCGTTGACGCCCTTGGCCGCGCTGTTTTCCCGCGTCGCGCCTGCGGCCAGCACCTTGCCGTCGCCACTGAGCGCTACCGAAATCCCAAACTCCGCAGCGGGCTTAGGATTCGAGGCTTTCACATACGCCGCGGGGCTCCACGTGTCTCCGCTGCGCGTGTACACGTAGACCGCACCCGCATCCTCCATCGTGGCATCGTTCTGGTCACCATTGATTCCCTTCGACCCGCTGTCTTCGAGATGCGAGCCCACCGCGACAGTGTTGCCGTCGCGGCTCATCGCCAGCGCCCAGCCAAATTGGTCGTTAAGCCGCGTGTTGAACCCCTTCATGTACGCCTGCTGCGACCACTTCCCGTCCTTGCGCACGAACACATAGGCGGCCCCGGCCGAAGCATCATCCGCTTCGTCGTGGGCGCCCGCGTCAGGCGGCTGGATGCCCGTCAAATCGCGTCTTCGTCAAACGCGCCGGCCACGATGGTGTTGCCATCATCGCTGATGGCGAGCGCGCAGCCCAGCGAGTCACCCGCTTCGGCGTTGGCACCCTGCATCCGCATTTGTTGCGCCCACTTCCCGTTATTGCGCGTGAAAACGTAAACCGCGCCCCGGCCTTGTTGCTCGTCATAGGTGCCGACGCCCAGCGTGTCGCCATTTCCGCTCAAACCCACCGAATAGCCAAACAGGACGCCGCGCGTAACGGTATTCCACGGCTTGACATGCGCTTGCTGTGCCCAGTCCGACCCGCTGTGGGTGAATACGTAAACCGCTCCGGAATCGGGAGCCCCCGTGTCGGTCTCATTCGCGTTGATTCCGCCGATGCCGCTCGGCTCGCTGGTCGAACCCACCGCGAGTGTGCTGCCGTCGCTGCTCAGCGATACCGAATAGCCGAACTGGTAACCCACGTCCGGTCCTCCGGTGTTCGAGGCTTTCAGATAGGCCTGCTGCGCCCACGCGGCGCCGCTGCGGGCAAATATGTAAACCGCGCCGGCCCCTTCCATGGAAGTATCCTTTTGATCGCCATTGACGCCTTTGGCCGCGCTCGCCTCGCCCGTCGCGCTGACGGCCAGCAGGTTGCCGTCATTGGTCAACGACAGCGCGATGCCAAATTGCGCGCCCTCCGCGGCGTTCGAGGCCTTCAGATAAGCCTGCTGTTTCCAGCCCGCGGCGGTTCGCGTGTAAACGTAAACTGCGCCGGAATTGGTGGCCGCGCCCTTCGCCGTGCTGTTGACGCCTTTCGCCGCGCTGTCCTCGTTCGTGGCGCCGACAGCCAGCGTATTGCCATCGCCGCTCAGGGCTACTGCGTAGCCAAACGCGTCGTCTTTGCTGGTGTTGGAGGCCTTGATGTACCCAATATTCTTGGGCGCCTAGGTTCCTGTCGGCTTGGTGGTCGCTTTCGGCGCCTCAGGCTTTCCTCCCATGTGATGTTGTATTTGAGCGAAGCTCGCCATCGGAGCGGCAAGCCCGGCCATCATCAAGCCCAGCACAAAAAAACCTACCGCGTTCTTCCTACCGTCCGCCATCGCACCACTCCCTCCGGCAGGTGCCGGGCTTCATCCACAGCTTTCCCTAGTCCTAAACGAGGAAGTGCCCTTGGCGAGAGATCATCGGGCCACCACTCGCCTCCCCGCAAAGTAAATCAAGTTCAAATCGGGTTAATTATGACTAATAGGCCGTGGACGCAGGCGCGGCCGCGGGTCCTGCTCCGGGCGCACCCGGTTTCTGATCGGCTCTGATACTGTCGTGAATTACTTTGCCGGAATCCGCCATGACAATCTTGCTTTCGTGAGACAGATTCATATCACCAAGGCCGTTCTTGTTTTGTGGCCCGGTAATAGTGACTTTGTCCCCCGGTTTCAGCGTATCTTTGGTCCAGCCGTCACCTCGGTGCATCGCGCTTGCCGATCCCAGTTCGGCCTGCCAGCGCACGGGAGTGCCCTTGGCATCTTTCACTTCAAAAACAACCGAGGAGTGCGGATTCATGAACTGCAGCTCGAGCACAGTTCCCGTCACCGTCACTGGATTTTCTTCATCATAACGCCCGGCGAATCCGTGGTGTGCGAGTACGGGCTGGGAAACCAGAAACAGAGCAAAAGAGAGGGCCGTGACGGCCATCACCGTGCGCTTCATGGGCAATGCCTCCTCATTTGGTCGCAAATGTCTCATTGTCATTTAGGGCTGTCAAGACCGGTTACAATGGTGGACGCAAACGAGCAGCACTTGATTTCGACAAAGTGCGGCCTCTGCCCCATCCGGCTATGCCAGACCCCGACACGAACGCGGATCTCCCGGAAAAACTCCTAGTTGATTGCGAAACAGTAGAAAAGACCCGCCCCGCCTGTCCTCACCAAATTGTCCTGGCTGCAGCCTGCGCTCGGGTGCGCCGAATTCCAGGAGGTATTGCCGCCGCCGTTGCGATCGGAATGCCCCAGCTGCGCCGTTCCCGTGGTGCTGCTCGTCCAGTTTTGGCAAGTGTGGTCGGCGCCGTCCGGATACGCGCGGCCGTCAGGTTGTGAGCCGGTCAGCATGTCGTGTGTATTCGGAGTATCGCCGACGCCATTAACAATCGCACTTTTCTCGGTCAGCGTCGTCTGCTTGCCGAGATTATTGCCCAGGCGGGCGGCATCGAGCGTATCGCCGTGAAGGTCGGCGACGTTTTGGGCGATGCGTGCGCCCTTGGCGTTATACCAAGGACCGGCTCCGATGCGGTCCCGGGCATTTACGCCCGGCTGACCGTTTGCGGTATTCGTGCTGAGATAGGCGTGCCACGTCTTATTTCCCCCGCCCGCCGCCATCGCCAGCGCCTGGCAATGCGCATCCGCGCCCGCCAAACCGCCCAGATTAGCTCCGTTGCCAACTCCCACGCTGGTAACAAAAAAGCTCATGGGCATGGGAGGCTGCTGGTTTTGCGGCGCGGGATTTTGGGCTAATGCGAGGTACGAACCTAAAAAAATCGTCAGCGTCATTGCCGCGACCCCGAATTGCATCTTGGTCATGCTGTCTCCCGTCAGTAAAATGGCTCGCGGTTCGGTACAGTACCACGTGTCAGGCTGAATTTCCCAACCTAACATCGTGGGAAATGAAAACGCGCCGCGCCGCGGCGTGGCCCTTGGCGAACCGTTCAGGCTTTCCAGTCGGGCGTAGCCACGTACTCCCGCGTGATGTCGGCAATCGTTCGCGTCCCGCAATTGCCCATCACCAACTTCAATTCGCCCTGCAGTATCTCGACGACGCGGTCGACGCCGGCTTGCCCAAACGCTCCCAAGCCCCACAGCATTGGCCGCCCGATGCCTACGGCCTTGGCGCCCAACGCCAGCGCCTTAAACGCGTCGGTGCCGCGCCGCACGCCGCCATCGATGAAAACCGGAATGCGCCCGTTGACCTCCGCAACGACTTCGGGCAGCGCTTCGATCGTCGGACGCAGCGTTTCGATCGAGCGTCCGCCGTGATTCGATACCATGATGCCGTCGATGCCGTGCTCGACGCACAACTTCGCATCCTCTCGCCCGTCGATGCCCTTGATCAGGAACTTGCCCTTCCACGCCTGCCGGATGCGATCGACCCAGGCCCAATCCATCGCGGCGTTTTGTCCCTGGACGCCTTTCATGTCGATGCCTTTGTACATGGGGCGGTCGCTGTTGGACGGCCCCGCTCCGCCGTTGTGGCACCCGCCGCACGAACTCAAATCTCTGCCGCGCAGGCGCATGAACGTTTCGCTGTTCCGCCCGGCCGTTCGGTCCACGGTCAACGCCAGCACCGTGACCCCAGCCGTCTGCACGCGCTGCATAATCTTGGCGGCCGCATCCCACTGACTCGGTGAATAGAACTGCTGCCACACCGGCCGCCCCAGCGCCTGGATCACATCCTCGACGGGCATCGAGGTTTCCGTGGACAATACCTGCAGCGTGCCGCGCGCTTTGGCCGCTCGCGCCACGGCCACTTCGCCCTCGGGATGAAAAGAGCGGTCGCCGCCCGTCGGGCACAGGTAGATCGGGCTGTTGTACGTGGTGCCGAACAAATCGACGTGCATGTCCAGCTTCGACGCGTCCCGCAGCCGCCGTGGACGCAACTCGACGTGCTGATAGCCCTCATGGTTTGCCCGTACCGTGGCGTCGTCGTCCACCCCGCTGGTCATGTACGCCCAGTGGCCGCGCAGCACCTTCCGGTGCGCGACCTCCTGGAAATCCATGACGTCGAGCGCTTGCGACGGATTGGTGATGAGATCGTCTGCCGCCGGACTGCTCTGGGCGAACGCGCTCTGCCGCAAGTACGCGGCGACACCGCCCAGCGCCGCGACGTAGGGGCTGGCTGCCATGAATTTGAGAAATTGGCGACGGGCCGTTGAGACAGTAGGGGTCGGTTTGTTCATGATGGCGCGGATATTACCGCGATTCTGCATTTCTGGCTACCAGCCGCTTTAGGCGAAACGGGCTCGCGCAGTGGCGAAACTTCCGCGGCTCACGAACGGCCTGGGGCCGAATGAAACGGGTCGGCCTGTCCGCCGGGATCCGGTTCCGGGCTGGCGATATCCAGATTGACGACGATGGGCTCCTGGCCGCTGCGCACGATGACGGCTTCGACAGGCATATCGCGCCGGGCATTCAGTTCCTGATGCGGAACGTAGGGCGGCACATAAATAAAATCTCCGGGGCCCGCCTCATCTACAAATTCCAATTGGTTTCCCCAGCGAAAGCGGGCGCGTCCGCGCACCACATAGATCACCGTCTCCAGTTCACCGTGATGATGGGGACCGGTCTTGGCATCGGGCTGCACCACCACGGTTCCGGCCCACAGCTTCTGAGCGCCCACCTGGGCGTGCGATACGGCTTCGGCGCGCGTCATGCCCGGAGTTTGCGCGGTGTCCGGGTTCAGCTCACCCCTGCGAATGACGCGGATGCCGTGTTCCTTCCAATCCGAGCTTTCGGATTGCGACGTACGCTGCGGTGATTGTTCATTTCTTGCCGTGCGCTCGTTGGTCATGTCCGCCCCAATCTCCTTGGCCCCACTTTCCTTGGCAAAAGTTTCTGTCGATCGCCTGCACGCAAAGCCCCAACAATTTTTGCTCACAACAATTTTGCTCACACCGAAAACGGTACCGCGGGCAAAGCGCGCTTGCGGCCGGAACTGCGCAGCTTCGGCTGCTCTTCGCGGGCTCGTTCGCCGTTTCGGAATCGTTGCAGCGCATCGAGTATGAGCTGCCCGTAGGTCTCGGTCTTGCGCTCGCCAAAACCAGAAATGCGCCGGATCTCGTGCAGTGAGCGCGGAAGAACGCGGCAAACCTCTTCGAGAGTGCTGTCGTACATGACGATGAACGCCGGGACACCCTGGCGGGTGGCGGCCTCGCGGCGCCACTGGCGGAGATATTCGCGCAGCTCGGGATTTGCGGCCGGCGCAGGACTCGCCGGCGCGGCACTCGCCGCCACTGAGCCGGGCTTGGCCGCCTGCGGCCGAGCGGCGCTGCCCACAGCCACAGCAGGCCGGACCGGCGACCGTCCTCCACGCCCACCTGGACGATTTGTACCACGCGGCCGCTCGGAATCGCCGGCCTGCGCGAGCCATTCCGGCTCGCCGGTGCAGATGTCGCACGCCGCGCAGGATTGCCATTTCGTGCTCTCGCCGAAATGCGTGCAGATGCGGCGGTGCCGGCAAATCCGGCCCTCCGCGAAATTGCGAATGTCGCGGTAGCGCTGCCAAGCCCGGCTGGTCTCGGCGGGATCGCTAAGTTCCTTTATGAAATGCGCGAGCAGCGCGGCGTCGCGCTGCTGCCACAGGAGCAGGCAGTCGGCCGCGAGGCCGTCACGCCCGGCGCGGCCCGCCTCCTGGTAATACTGTTCGATCGATTTCGGAAGCGCGAGATGAATCACCGCGCGCACCGCCGCCTTGTTGATGCCCAGCCCAAACGCCAGCGTGCCCACCAGCACGGGAACTTCATCCGCCATCCAGCGCTCCTGATTTTCGCGCCGCGCGCCGGCATCCATGCGGCCGTGATATGGGAGCGCGGCAATTCCCTGCTCCGCTAGGTGCTCCACGGTTTCCTCCACACGCGCGATCGTGGGAGCATAAACGATTACGTTGCTGCCCGCGTGGTGCCGCAACGCGCTGACCAGCAGGCCCTGCTGTTCGCGGTTTTCGCACAGCTTTACGACGTATCGCAGGTTGGGACGATGAAAGCTGGCGATGTACTTATGCGGATCGCGCATCCGCAACTGCTCGATGATGTCGTGCCGCACGGTGCGGGTGGCACTGGCGGTGAACGCCGCAAGCGGCCTTTCGGGGAAATTCAGGCGCAGAGCGCTAAGCTGCCGGTAATCGGGGCGAAACTCGGGTCCCCACTCCGAGATGCAGTGCGCCTCGTCAATCGCGAAAAAGGAGACGGGAACCTGCGCGAGCCACGCCGGCGTGTCGGCGCGCGCGATGCGCTCGGGCGAAAGATAGAGCAGCCGGTAGGCGCCTTCACAGGCCCGGCGCATGATTTGCGATTGCTGCTGGTGCGCGAGCGAACTATTCAGCAAAGCAGCGGGAATGCCCATTTGCGCGAGTTGCGCGATCTGATCCTGCATCAGCGCGATCAGCGGCGATACCACGATGGCGGTTTTTCCGCCCAGCAGCGCCGCGGGCAACTGGTAACAGAGCGATTTCCCGCCGCCGGTGGGCATTACCACGCACGTATCGTGCCCCTCCAGCAAGCTGCGAACCACCTTCCCCTGCAACGGGCGGAACGCCGCATAACCCCAGTAGCGGCGCAGCGCTTCGGAAAGCTCCGCATCGGTAATCACGCCTCGCAGTATAGCGCGGGCGCGCGGCGGCCCTGCAGTGGGATAATTCCATGGTTAGAATTCGGTACACCGCAATATTGCGGGTGTACCAGTGAGTGTGAGATCGTGCTATGAATTCATTTTATGGCCCCCAGACCAGTGGACAAAGACGCGCGGGCCATCATAAGCGGGCCGTGATCGCTGCGACGCCGGCAAAAGTAAAAACATAACCGTGAGGCGGATTCCTGGAATGAGTGCGATGAGTGCGACGAACTCGCTGTGCGTAATGAAATTTGGCGGAACTTCGGTGGGCGATGCGGCCTGCATGCGCCGCGCCGCTGCGATCGTGCAAGCGGCGGCCGCGAAAGGGCCAGTAGTGGTGGTGGTCTCGGCCATGAGTGGAGTCACCAACCGGCTGATCGACGCGGCGCGCCGCGCCGAGCTGGGCGAGCGCGAGTCTTTGCCCAAGCTGATCTCGGACTTAGGCACGCAGCACAGCAGGGCGCTTCCGGAGTTGGTAGGCGACCTGCGCGCGGCCGCGCCGGTCGAAAAGGCGCTGGCCGAGGTGCTGGCGGAACTCGACCGTCTGCTGCAAGGCACCGCCTTGCTGCGCGAACTGACGCCGCGCGTGCTCGACGCAATCTCCGGCATCGGCGAGCGCCTCTCGGCGCCGCTGGTGGCGGGAGCGCTGCTGGCGATTGGCGTGCGCAGCATTTCGATTTCGGCCACCGAGGTGATCGTGACCGACCAGCATCATGGCCGCGCCGAGCCGCTGATGCCGCAAACACGCCAGCGCTCGGAGGCGCGTCTCCGCCCGCTGTTGAATGACGGAGTGGTGCCGGTGGTCACGGGCTTTATCGGCGCCACGATCGAGGGGGTCCAAACCACACTAGGCCGCGGCGGATCCGACTACTCGGCCACCATCCTCGGCGCCGCGCTAGGTGCAAGCGAAACCGTGATCTGGACCGACGTCGATGGCGTGAAAACCGCTGACCCGCGGATGGTGCCCGAGGCGCGCACGCTGCCCGAAATTTCCTACAACGAAGCCGCTGAGCTCGCTTACTTTGGCGCCAAGGTTTTGCATCCCAACACCCTGCGCCCGGTCAGCGCCGCGGGCGTTCCCGTCTGGATTCGCAACAGCTTCGCGCCCGAGCGCCCGGGCACACGCATCACCGCGGGAGGTAAATCGAATGGCGGCGGCGTTAAAGCGCTGACGGCCATTCGCGACGTGGCCCTGATTACCGTGGGCGGTCCGGGAATCGTAGGGTTGACCGATGTCCTGGCGCGCTCGTTTGCGGCCACCGCGGCATTGCGAACCAACGTGCTGTTCGTCTCGCAATCCTCCTCGCAAAACGACATCTGCTTTGTGATCCCCAGCGCCGACGAGAAGCGCACCGTCGCGGCCCTGCGGAAAGCGTTTGCGCCGGAAATCGCGGAACAGACGGTGGAACACGTTTCGGCTAATTCGAGTGTCGCAGTNNTTCAATTGCGGTGGTGGGCGAAAACATGCACGGAATTCCGGGGATGGCGGGGCGCACCTTTGCCGCGCTGGGCCGCGAAAACGTGAACATCATCGCCATCGCGCAAGGCTCCTCGGAATACAACATCTCCTTCATCGTCGAGGCGGGGGCCATGCAGCGGGCCATGACCACGCTGCACAAAGAATTCCGATTGCACGAGGGCGCGGCCGGCGAGAGCGGCCCCCTTCCATGCAACGCTACGGCGCCCGTTACATCGCCCGTTACATCCGCCGGTACGCCCGCGCTTTCGTCTCTGAAGTCGGAAACGATTTCGGCCGATTAGCACGGCCCTGACTTTCGGCGCTTCACGTCCCTGGCGAAGCCTGCTGCCGCGACTCCTGCCCGCCCGGCGCGGCAAAAGTGATTTGCAGCAGCAGCGGCGTCAACAGCGCGGTGCCGACCACCACAAACACGATCACGCTGTAGGCGCTAGCGCTCAGCACTGCGGTGGTTAACCCAAGTTGAGCGGCGATCATGGCCACTTCCCCGCGCGGCACCATGCCCGCGCCCACGCGCAGCGCGTTTCGCCATCCGAGAGAAAGCGCGGCAGCGCCACACCCGAGCACTTTGCTGGCAACCGCGGCGGCCAGCACCAGCAAGGCCAGCGCTACCGTTCTTTTTGACCGAAAAATCGCGGCGTCGAAATTCAGGCCGATTCCCGCCAGAAAAAAAGGCACCAGGAGCTCGCTCACACCGCGCGTCAACGTGCGCACGCGCTTATCCACGTGAGCGGCCAGCGCGAGGCCGGCGAGGAATGCTCCCACGATGGCGGCGACTCCGGTATATAGCGCGAGAGCGGAGAGAGCGAACAGCAGCAGCAGCGCGATGTGAAACTCGGCTTCATCGGCGCGCGCGCGCGACCGGAAAGAAGGCAGCCAGCGCCGCACCAGTGCCGGTCCCCAAAACGCGATCACCGCGAGGAAAGCCATCGCCAGCACGGCAGTGAGAAACACTCCTGCCAGGCGGCCGTGGCCGCCCGCGACGCTGCTGACCACGGCCAGAATGATCAGGCCCAGAACATCGTCGATGACCGCGGCAGCAAGAATGATCTGGCTGGCGCGGTCGTTTAAGAGTTTTCGCTCCGCCAGTACCGAAGCCGTAATGCCCACGCTCGTGGCTACCAAGGCCGCTCCCACGAACAGGGCTTCGTTGCGCGTGCCGCCCCACGCGGTAAAGACGGCCCATCCGGCGGCAAACGGTGCCAGTTCACCCAGCGCAGCGACCGCCGCGGCAACCGCGCTGACGCGCAAAAGATCGGCCACTTTCACCTCGAGGCCGATACTGAACAACAGGAACAGGGCGCCAAGATCGGAAAGCGCCTTGAGCACTTCATTGGGCGAGATCCACCCGAGCATGCTCGGACCGACCAGCGCGCCCGCCACAATTTCGCCGGCCAGCGGAGGCAGGTGCAGGCGTGCGAAAACCTCGCCGAGCAGCTTGGCGGCTCCAAACACGATCAACATCGCGACGGGCAGAGGGAGAGGCGAGCCGTGCATGTGCGGAGTTACTTCCGTTTCGCGAAGAACAGCAGCAGCGAGAAGATGACCACGGGAATCATGGCCAGCAGCACGTAAAACAACGCCTGCCGCAGCCACGGCGTCCGGCGCTTCTTCCAGTCGCGCAATTCGGCGCGATCCGCGATGCCCACCTGCTCGGGATTTTGCAGATCCTTGGCAAATTCGCGCGCGCTCGCATAGCGATTCGCGGGGTTGCGTTCGATGGCGCGATAGATAATTTCCTGGAGCTGCGGCGAAATCTCGGAATTGATTTCGCGCGGAGGGATGGGGTTGTTCAGCAGCCGGTCATTCATGATGGCGAAGGGATTGGGCCCGCGGAACGGCACCTGCCCGGTGAGCATCTCGTAGAGCATCACACCCACCGCATAGATGTCGCTGCGCGCATCTCCGCGCTTGGACTTGACCTGCTCCGGCGAAATGTAGTCCGGGGTACCCATGGCCGCGGTGAGTTTGGCGAAGGTCAGCCGTCGTGAACCTTCGGCGCCGGCGATGCCGAAATCGATGAGCTTCACGTGATCCTGCGAATCGACCATGATGTTTTCCGGCTTCAGATCGCGGTGCACTACGCCATGGCTGTGAATGTAATCGAGCGCCTCGAGGATTCCCAGGGTGATGCGCACGGCGCGCTCGGGAGGCAGCTTGTCTTGCTGCACCAATACCTGGCGCAGGAGCTGGCCGTCCACCCACTCCATGGCCATATAGATCCGGCTGCGCTCCCGATCGTCGTACACCTTCATGACGCCCGGGTGATCGAGTTTCTTGCCAATCTCCTCTTCACGCTTGAATCGATCGAAAAAAAGAGGATCGCTTTCGACTTCGGGGTGCGGAATCTTGAGCGCCACCACGCGATTGTTGCGCACGTCGGCAGCGCGGTAGATGCTGGCCATTCCGCTGCGAGCTACGAGTTTTTCGACTCGGTAGTGGTCGAGCTGGTCGCCGGGATGGAGAGTCATCGAGAGAGCGCGGGACGCTGCTCAGGCCCGGCGCCACGAAGGCGGAGCGTTACCGGAGATTCAGCGAAGCTTGTAGGGCCGTCCCCGATACATGCCCACCCGCTCGACACCGCGGATGCGGATCAATTGAGCGCTGACATTATCGCTACCGTCCCGTTCGTTGGCAAGCTCCACCAATTTACGCGCGGCGGCCTGCAGGTCGTCCCCGGCGCCGGCCACTTCCGCAATCTCCGTGGCGCTTACCGCCCCATGCAAGCCATCCGAGCAAAGCAGGAGCACATCGCCGGCCAGCACCTGGTGATCGCCGATATCGACGCCCACAAACAAACCGCCGCCGAGCGAACGGCTGAGAATGTGGCGCGTGTCGGCCTCCGCCGCTTCTTCCTGCGACAGTAAGCCCATGCGGGCGTGCTCGCTGGCCAGCGTATGATCGCGGGTAAGAATCGTGGCCGCACCCTTGCGGATCAGGTAACAGCGCGAATCACCGACGTGTGCGACTACGGCGCGGTCATAGCGCAATCCACAAACCACCAAAGTGGTAGCCATGCCCGCACCGTGCGTCCCCGCGGACAGTGCCGCCTCGAACACCGACGCATTGGCTCTCTGCACCAGTTTTTGCAGCAGCGAGGTAAGCGGTTCCTCGCGGGCCGCATCGCGGAACCCCGCGCATATGCTCTCCACAGCGGTTTGCGAAGCGACTTCGCCTTGTAGCTGTCCCCCCACTCCGTCGGCCAGAGCGAAAAGCCAGCCGTGCGACCGTGTGCGCTCGGGAGTTACGGGGTCCACCCATCCGAGATAGTCTTCGTTGTGTGGCCGGACTTTTCCGACATCGGAAAGCTGCGCGAACTCTACCTCCAGCATGGCACCCCGGGGCTTGGGCGGAGAAAATCTTTCGGAGAGAGAAGGGGTGGCCGGGAGGGTCGCCTGTTCGCGTGCGTCTCGCCGTCGCGCTGGAAGCGTGCGATCAAACATTTCACCTCAATCGAATCGTCTTTGCGATTCTCGCATAAAACAGAATCCGGGTGGGCTTGCGCCCACCCGGATTCCGCTCTTATTTCCAGTTTCCTAGCGCCGGTTGGCGATCAGACCCTCCCGACCCGGCTCTCCACCAGCGTGGTACGCCCGGAAGCCTTGCTGGATTTGGAGAAGTAGATGGCTCCATAGATGGCCCAAACCGCGGCGATACCCAGGGCGCCGAAGGGTTCCATCTTTGTGCCATACCCCATAAATGGCCCGATCAGGTAGAAGAGCATGCAGATGAGGTTTGCGAGCGCGCCGAAGATCGGAATGAGCAAATGCTTCAGAGTGCTGAACTTCGGATGCCCCTGATATGCCACGATGCAAATGATGCAGCTCAGCATATACAGCAAGAACGTGCCGAAGTTCGACGCCAGCACGATCATGGTCAACGTATTTGGAAACGCCGCCATGTGATCGTGAGTGGTCGCAAACCATACGCTTGAGAATAGCCCGTGCGGCAGCGCCGCGATGGCCGAATCGGCGATAGCCGACGAGTCGCCGAACACCATCACCAGTGATATGCAGCCGATCACTGCCGAGATAACCGCCAGCGTCCAGATGGCGCGGTGCGGGCTTAGGTTTTTGTCGTGGAGCATGCCGAAGTGTTCCGGCACCTCCTGGTCTCTGCCCATCGCATAGGTCACGCGGGCGCCCGTATTGATGCACGAAAGCGTGGTGCCGATCAGCGCCAGAAATACCGTAATGGCCTCGATCAACATGAACGTTCGCCCGTGGCCCGGGCCGAGTAGTGCATCACCGACAACGACCATCATGTCCCCGATGGGCGCCGACGAACCGGCAGCACTTTGCATGGTGTAGCCGCT
>PLJR01000188.1 GCA_003140295.1 Acidobacteriota bacterium | reverse complement strand
GGATTCGCGGCCTGCACTGGGTAATTACGGTATTGTTAAAGCTGTTTGCTCGACAATGTTCCGGCTTGCAGACCGCTGAGAACGCGCTGGCGCGTGAGCGGAATTTCCCGCAGGCGCACCCCGGTAGCATCGAAAATCGCGTTTGCAATCGCACCGGGCACCGGTGAAATCGACGGCTCTCCGCCGCCGAGCGGCCCCATCTCCGGCCGGTTGATCAGGACGATATCGATCGCCGGAATGTCCGCGAACGTAATGATCGGATGGCTGGCCCAGTCGAGGTTCTTGATTCCCGTGGCGTCAAATTGTACTTGTTCGAGCAGGGTACGGCTGACGCCTTGAATGATGTTGCCTTCGATCTGATTCTTCAGGCCGTCGGGATTCACGATCAAGCCGCAATCGTGGGCGAGCGTCACCTTTTTNNGACCTGCCCGGTCGATTTGTCCACTTCCACTTCGGCAACTGCCGCGGTAATCGTGTTCGCGCGATTGGCAACGGCCACGCCCCGGCCCGTGACCTTGGGACCCGCCGAAGCCGGAGCGGGCGACGGCCGCTCTTTCCATTGCGCTTGTTTGGCCGCCGCGCGCAGCGCATCGGTCGGGCGCACATCTCCGTTCAGATAGCGCAGGCGAAACTGCACCGGATCGGCGCCCAGGTCGGCAGCGATCTCGTCGATGAACGATTCGGTGGCAAATGTGCGCGCCAGCTCTCCCGGAGCGCGGAGGTTGCTGGTTCGCAGCGGCGTGGGGTCAGGCTGCACCCACGGTATCAGCGCGGCGACCACCTTCTGATGATCGAACGTATAGATATCGCCGCCGCCTCCGGTACCGTTCGAGTTTCCTGGTCCGGTGGATTTGACGCCAAGTTGCTGCGATGCCAGCAGCGAAGTCCCAGAGGTGGTCCATGGAAAGCTGCGGTCCAGATAATCCCAGGCGACCAGCTTGCCCTGCGCGTCCACGCCGGCTCGAACGCTGATGAGCTGCTGCGGCCCCTTCGGCTCCCAGGCATGCTCATCCTCGCGCATCCATTGCACGCGCACAGGCTTGCCCACGGCTCGCGACATGATCGCCGCGTCCTCGGGCACATCGTCCGTGCTCAGCCGGCCGTAACAACCGGAGCCCTCCCGGTACACCACGTGCACATTCTTTGCCGGAACTCCTAAAAGGTTGGCGACGCGGCTGCGCGTTGTGAAGGGCCCCTGCGATCCCGCCCAGATGGTGGCCCTGTCGCCCTGTACGTCGGCCACCGCGCACGAAGGAGCGATCATGCCGTGCAACTGAAACGGCCAGTGATAGGTGGCTTCGTATGTTTTGGCCGCCTGCGCAATTGCGGCGTCTGCGTTGCCTCGGTTCACGGCCACCTGGTCGTGAAAACTTTTCGTATTCTTGAGGTAAGCATCGACGTCCGCGCTGCTCGCCGGCATTTTGGTCGAGGGCGTGGACCAGGTAACTTTCAGCGCCCTGGCGGCACGAATGGCCGCCCATTCGGTTTCCGCGACAACGCCGACAAAGTTTCCTTCCTGCACGATTCTCACAATTCCCGGAATATCCTTTATGGACGCCTCGTCGACATTGGTAGGCTTGGAATTCACCGTCGGAGGCCGCACCACGCGGCCATGCAGCATGCCTGGAACGCGCACGTCCTGCGTGTAGACGAATTCACCGGTGAATTTCGGCGGCAGGTCGACACGTTCCACCTTTGTGCCGACAATCTTGTAATTCTTGTAACTTTTCGCGGGAACTTCCGCGGCGATCTTCATGTCCCAGCCGGTTCCCGTGGCCGAGATCTTCGCGTCGAAGTGCTTGCCGCCCACCAGTTCCCCGTAGGAGATTTTCTTTGCCGGATTGCCCGCGACACTTACGACGCCATCGCTAACAGTAAGCCGTTCTACCGGCGCTCCCAGCCGTGCCGAAGCGAGTTTCAAAAGCTCCTGCCGGCCGGCCGCCGCGGCTTGACGCAATTGCGGTCCGGCCCTTTCGAGTGTCCTGCTGCCCGCAGTCACGGCCTGGTCCACCGATCTGTCGGTGTCCCCCGAATCCATATAAACGCTGTGAAATGGTACATCGAGTTCTTCCGCCACCATCTGCGCCAGCGCGGTCTCCACGCCGGTGCCCAGTTCCACCTTGCTTGTGAAGACTGTAACTTTTCCGTCTTGCGCGATGGCCAGCCAGGAATCAAGCTCTGCGGCATCCAAATCACCGGTGCCGCCACCTGGAGCCGCCGCTGCGGCCGCGCTTTGACCCGCCGCTTGGGAAAATGCCCGCGACGCGGGGCCCCAGAAGCTGAAGCCGACGACCAATGCGCCTGTGCCCTTGAGAAGCTGCCTTCGCGAAATCGATTTCGTTTCCATTTTCGCTCTCCTTAAATCCGGCTCTGCGTTGCCTGGGCCTTACCAGCGCTTCTCTCAGGCGGAAATTTTTTCGCGAGCTGCGCGTTGAACCGCGCGGATCACTCGCAGGTGGCTGCCGCAGCGGCACAGATTGCCGTTGAGCGCGCGGCGAATTTCAGGCTCCGTGGGGTTAGGATTTTGATCGAGCAATACTTTGGCGGTCATGATCATGCCATTCATGCAATAGCCGCATTGAGCGGCCTGCTCGGCAATGAACGCGGCTTGCAAATAATGCGGATGCGCAACCGTTCCCAGTCCCTCGAGCGTCGTGATGTTGCGGTTTTGCGCCGCGCTGACGGCAATGCTGCATGACCGCGCCGCTTTTCCGTCAATGATCACCGTGCACGCGCCGCACTGGCCGAGGCCGCAGCCNNGCGCCGCACTGCGAAAGGCCGCATCCAAATCTCGGGCCATTCAGCCCCAAATCATCCCGCAGAACATAAAGTAACGGCGTGGTGGGATCGGTATTCACCACTCGCGACTTGCCATTCACGTTAAGTGAGATTTGCGCCATAACGAGATTCCTTTCGTGGCGTGCTTGGACGTCCGGCGACCGCCTCGTACATTCCCGGACCTTCGGAGGATGCCATACTATAACNNTCTATAACACCGCTGGTTTTTGGAAGTACCCGGCGTTTCGGTTCCAACAGTCACGCAAGCATGCTGAAGTGGATTATGAGCAGCTCCTGGCGACAATTTCGGCCACGGGACGCTGGTGTGCCGCATCCCGGGACGCGCCTTCATAATAGTGGACGATCTCCCATCCCGCAAAATACGTCTCGAGTTCTCCGGGCCGCAGGCGGTGCGCCGTGGGCTCCTCGCCGGGCTCGGTAATATGGACGATGCCGATTAACACGCCGCCAGGCGCTACGCCTCTCTTCGCGGCATCAAACAAATTCCGCTGCAAGTAATAAAGAATTGCGACCAGATCCCAGGCCGCCCGCTCGATGGGAAACTCGTCTCCGGCCAGGTCCGCCACGCGCGCATCCAGATTAAGCCCGCTCTCAGCCGCCCGCTCACGCAATATCGCGATTGCCGCGGCCGAACCGTCCACCGCGGTTACGCTCCACCCCTGTTCCGCGAGCCACAACGCGTTTCGACCCGCACCGCACGCGAGGTCCAGCGCGCGCCTGGGCCTCTTGGTAGAGCTCCCAAGAAAAGAGTCTCGCGTGAGGCGCTCGACCGTCTCCATCAGCAGCGGAGTCGGCGCCGCTTGCAAATCCTCAGTGGCGCGTTCTTGGCTGCAATAGCGTTTATCCCAATCCTGAATATCCAATCTCTTGCTCGCCTACCACCGGAAATTTTGCGAGTCCCGAGGTACTCCGGTTCAGGAAGTTTGACCCGCGGGGAACACCTATATTATGCTCCGCGTCCCCGGTCCGCTCGATGCGTTTGGCATTTTCAGAATAATCACCATAATGCTCGAATCCAATACTGATCAAAGGAAGGCACACGATGCGTATGCTGATGAAGGTGGTCTTGAATACTGAAAAGGCGAATGCCTTGGTCTCGGACGGGAGCCTCGCGAAAACTATGCAGTCGATCCTTGCGGACCTAAAACCCGAGGCAGCTTACTTCACGGCAGTAGACGGCCGCCGGGCGGGATATCTGTTTATCAACCTGCAAGACGCTTCGCAAATTCCCAGCATCGCCGAGCCTTGGTTTCTGACCTTCGATGCCAGCATCGAATTGCAGCCCGTCATGATTGCGGACGACCTGGCTAAAGCCGGGCCGGCCTTGGAGGCGGCGGGCAAGAAATACGGAGGTAAGACTTCTTAACCCCTTATATTATTTTCCGCCGCGCCTTTTCGCCGCGGCTACCTTCGCTCCCTGCTTGCCCAGGGCTGTGCGCGTCGCCTGGGACAAGTGACTGATCGTCATTTTCTTCTTCGCGGCGGCTGCGGCTTTTTTTATGTTTTTTCTGGCTGCGGCACTTTGTTTAGCGCTGGGTTTTGCGCTGGGCATGGCAGGTCCTCGCTTTTGTTTTCACAACGCCACGATAGCTTAGGTAAACAAATCTACTTCCGCCATGCAGTCTTCCAGGTATGCCGGCCAGACGCGTCCGCCAGGACACGCACCGGTACCTCAACTACACCGACAAGAAATATTCGCGAGAACAAAGCCAAAAAAGGGCGTCTGGCCACGGTGAGTGCTACGATGGCGATGGCCCTCTATTCACGGCATTCACGGCAGGCAACTTGCCAGCCCCGCTTGCCATCCTTTAATAGGGATTAGATTCAGGGGTGTCCCGCCGCGCTGTGAGGAAATATGAACAAACTCAATTCGACTGCGTTTTACTGCGGATTCCTGTTCGCTTTATGCGCCTGCGTACCTAACCAGCTGCACGCGCAGGCTGCCCCCGGCCCATTGGCGCCCAAGGAGCCAACGCAGACTAGGTCTGCACCTCCGCCTGATCCCGCTCCGCGCGCAATACCAACGGAACCGGAAGCGGCACGGGAGAAGCCTGCCCCCAGGCACAATATTTCAGGATCGTGGAAGTTGAATCGTGATGCCAGCGACGATGGCCGCAGCAAAATCGAGCAGGCCCAGCGCATCGATCGCGGCAATCAGGGGAATGGCCCCATGGGCCCGGGTGGCAACGGTCCCATGGGCGGTAACGGTCCGTACGGAGGCGGCCCGATGGGCCGCGGGTACCCATATCCGGGCGGCGGCAATGGTCCATACGGAGGCGGTCCGAATGGCCCTAATGGAGGTAACCGCGGAATCTATGATGAAGATAGCGACGCGCGGTCGCCCGCCATGCGTGAATACGTTTATCCCGCCACCGAGATTACGTTTTTACTCCAGAATTCCGAAGTCGATCTAACCGACGACGCTGCGCGCAAACGCGTTTTCTTCACCGATGGCCGAAAGCTGCAGAAGTCCAAGGACGACAACTATCGCGAAATTGCGGCACATTGGGAAGGGACGCGCCTAGTGGCGGAAGAGAATGTGCCTCAAGGCGGAAAATTGCGGCGCACCTTTGACCTGAGTGCGGATGGCCGCCAAGTCGACGAATACATCAACCTCGAATCGACACGGAATCGATCCTCGGTCAGCATCCATTACGCGTACGACATCGATCCCAACCGGCAGTAAATCGGCACCGGCGCAATCAACGGCTCGCCATGTCCCCGCGGGGCCGTTCCCGCGGCCGCTGTCGCGCGGACGAAAGATAGGTCCCGGCCGCTACGTCACTACGGTGCCGTCCGCAGCTCCCGGTTTTCTCAGCGTGGCGGTGGCGGCGCTGCTTGCTGCTGTTGCGGGCGCGGCTCGGAAGATGCCGGCACGATGTTCTTCATCCTCAAATAGGTGACAATATTTCCGTAAATCTCATTATTGTGGCCGTAATTCAGAATCAACAGGGCCGCGCGCAGCGAGCGGGTTTGCCGTCCACTCTCCTGCGTAATGTCGATCATTTCCATTCCCGAAGCGTCGGTCAGGGCGCTGTACACGCCGTCGCAATACGCAAAAGCGTCGCTCAGCGCCTTCAAAAACTCGGCCTTGCTCGACAGCTTTTCGAGATTTTTCCCCGCGTTCGGATTTTTCTCGTCTTTGGCCTGTGAACACCACAGAAAATTGAAGTTGGCGATGTGGCCC
>PLJR01000280.1:3555-5525 GCA_003140295.1 Acidobacteriota bacterium | reverse complement strand
GCCATGGGCACGCCCATGGCCCGCTCGGCGAATTCGATGAGCGCACCCGCCAGCCCCGCCGTGTCGCGAGCCGTCTCCCGCGCGGCATCCTTTACGAACAGGCGAAAATCGGTAGCCACAAGCTCGTTGCGGCTGCGCGCGGTGTGCAGCTTGAATCCCAGCGCGCCCAGCCGCTCGACGAGTGCCATTTCGACGAAGTGATGCACGTCTTCGGCCTGCGAACCGTCGAGCCATGCCGGCTCGGCCGCAGCTTTGCCGGCAATCTCGTCGAGCGCCGCGAGCGTGCGCTCGCACTCCGGCGCGGTGAGGATGCCTGCCCGCCGAATGCCCTGCGCCCAGGCGCGATCGACCGCCAGTTCGTACGGCAGCAAGCGCCGATCGAAGGGAAACGACCGCTGGAATTCGTAGAACAGCTCGTTCGGCGGCCGGTCGAACCGCCCACCCCACAGCTTGCTCTGATTCGCGGGTGTCGAGTCCGCGCTCACGGCTTTTTAGCCGCGGCCGGTTCGGCGGAGCTCGTCGAAACGGAAGTCTGCCCAGCCACGCCCGCTGCCTGCGTAACGGGCAAAGCGAACAAGTTAATGAAGCCTTCCGCGTCCTTCGGATGGAAGTACGCCATGCTAAAGCTCGCGAGATCGGTCCGGTATAACGAATAGGGCGATTGCCGGCGCGTTACGCTGACGTTGCCTTTGTAGAGACGCAGTCCGACGGTGCCGATGACGCGCTCTTGCGCAGTGGCAAAAAATGAATCGAGCGCCGCGCGCAACGCCGTGAACCACAGGCCGTAGTAAACGATCTCCGCATAACGCAGCGAGAGCAACTGCGCGTAATGCGCGGTTTCGCGATCGAGGCACAACGCTTCGAGTTCGCGGTGCGCCATCACCAGCAGCGTGCCTGCCGGAGTTTCATACGCTCCGCGCGACTTGATGCCCACCAGGCGATTTTCCACCAAGTCGATTCGGCCCACGCCGTGAGTCGCCGCCAGCGCATTGAGTTCTTCAATCAGCGCGACCGGCCCCACGCGCTGGCCGTTCACCGACACTGGCGTTCCGCCCTCGAAGCCAATCTCGACCTCGGCCGGCGTATCCGGAGCGCGTTCGGGCGAAACGATCCACTGCCACATCGATTCCTCGGGAGCATTGTTGGGATCCTCGAGCACGCCTCCCTCATGGCTGAGGTGCCAGATGTTTCGATCGCGGCTGTAGATGTTCGCTTTGGTCTGCTCGATGGGCACATTGTGAGCGCGAGCATATCCGATCGCATCTTCGCGCGAAGTGATGTCCCACTCGCGCCACGGGGCGATGATCTCGAGGCCGGGCGCGATGGCCTTGTACGCCAGCTCGAAACGCACCTGATCGTTGCCTTTCCCCGTGCAGCCGTGCGCCAGCGCGTCGGCGCCCACGCGCAGTCCGATTTCGGCTTGGCGCTTGGCCAGCACAGGCCGCGCGAACGAGGTTCCGAGCAGATATTTGTGTTCGTAAACCGCTCCGGCGCGCAGCGTGGGCCAAATGTATTCGGTGATGAACTCTTCGCGCAGATCTTCGATCGACGCGGCGGACGCTCCGGTAGCGAGCGCCTTGCGCTGCGCCGCCGCGAGGTCTTCCTGCTGGCCCACATCACCGATCATGGCGATAACTTCGCAGCCGTAAGTCTCCTTCAGCCAGGGAATGATGATTGAAGTATCCAACCCGCCCGAATAGGCGAGAACCACTTTGCGAGGCACGCGGTCTCCTTTTTNNCAGGATGGCTTTCTGGACGTGCAGCCGATTTTCGGCCTGGTCAAACACCACCGAGCGCGCCGAATCGATGACCGTGCCGGTGACTTCACTCTCGCGGTGAGCAGGCAGGCAGTGCAGAAATACCGCGCCGGGCGCAGCCAGCTCAAACAACGAGGGTGTGATTTGATAGGGGGCGAATATTTTCTCGCGTGCCGCGGCTTCCTGCTCCTGTCCCATGCTGGTCCAGACGTC
>PLJR01000280.1:0-3502 GCA_003140295.1 Acidobacteriota bacterium | reverse complement strand
TTGTTCCCGTCGCCGATGTAGGCCAACTTCAGCCCGCGCAAGGAGCCAAACCGTTCTTCCAGTGTGAAAAAATCGGCGTACCCCTGGCACGGATGGTACAGGTCCGACAGCGCATTGATCACTGGAATGCTGGCGTATTCCGCTAGTTGCTCGAGCTCGCTCTGCTCGAACACTCGCGCCACGATGCCTTGCACCCATCGCGATAGATTCCGCGCCACGTCGGGAATCGATTCGCGCTCGCCCAACCGTGTGATGGTGTGATCCAGCAGGACTGCCGAGCCGCCCATGCTGTCCATCCCCACTTGGAACGTAACGCGCGTCCGCAACGACGGCTTTTCCAAAATTAGCGCTAGAAAACGGCCGTTGAGCGCGCCGCGATAATGGCTTGGGCGGGACTTGATGTCCGTGGCAAGTTGAAAAAGCTCGCGAATGCGCGCGGGGCCCCATTCGGCGCCGGTAAGCAAATCGGTGGCCAGAGCCAGCGGTACGGGAGTTGTGGTCATGTCCGCCTCAGGGTTCACTTGCGCGTCATCTCGCAGCGACGCGCAAACGTGGCACGGTAGGTTCGGCGGCCTGCGGCGCAATGGCCGCGGGCCGTTTTGTTTCCTGCAACACGGCGCCAAAAATTTTCAGAAAGTCCTGCACTTGCCGCTCCGTCACGATAAATGGCGGCAACAGCCGGATCACATGGTCGTTGGTGCAGTTAATGATCAGCCCGCGACGCAGGGCGGCGGCAACGTATTCCCGCCCCTCGACCGCGAGATCAATGCCGATCATCAGGCCTTCGCTGCGTATCTCGTTCACGAAATCAAACCGCGCGGCGATGTGTTCCAGGCCCGCGCGCAATTGCGCCCCGCGATCGCGAATATTCTCCAGCAGGTTTTCTTCTTCCACCGTATTCAGAAATTCGAGCGCCGTGGCGCAAGCTAGCGGCCCGCCGCCGAACGTCGATCCGTGCAGCCCGGGGCCGAATGCCTCCGCGAAACTTTCCTTCGCGAGGATCGCGCCGAGCGGCAGTCCGCCGGCGAGTGCCTTCGCCACTACCACGATGTCGGGAGCCGCCCCATGCCGCTGGTATCCGAACGGGCGCCCCGTGCGGCCCAGCCCGCACTGTATTTCGTCGGCGATCAGCGCTGCGCCGTGCTGTGAAGCCAGCTCCCGAGCGCTCGCCCAGAAGTCGCCGCTCAACGGGAAAATCCCGCCCTCTCCCTGAATCGCCTCCAGCACGATGGCGCATACGCTGTCGTCGAATTTCGCTTCGAGATCGGCAACGTCGTTGAGGCGCACGAATTCCACACCAGGAACCAGCGGCGCAAAGGGCTCGCGATACTTTGACGGGTGGGTGATCGACAGCGCCCCGAAAGTGCGCCCGTGAAACGATCCCTCGATGGCCAGGATCCGCGTTTTGTCGGTCGCGCCCTTTTTCCGCGCGGCCACTCGCGCCAGCTTCAGCGCGCCCTCTACGGCTTCGGTACCGCTATTGGTGAAAAATACCCGGTCGAGGCCGGACCACCCCGCGAGCTTGCGCGCCAGGGGCCCCTGAAATCGGTGGTGAAATAAATTTGACACGTGCACGGCACGCCCGGCCTCGCGGCGCATCACGCGCACCATCCGGGGATGCGCATATCCCAGCGCGTTTACGGCAATGCCGCCGAGAAAATCCAGATACTTGCGGCCTTGCTGGTCGTAAACGTAGCAGCCCCGGCCGCGCACAAAAATAATCGGAGGCCGGCGATACGTATTCATGAGGTAACGTACGGCGTCGCGCAGAATCTGCGCATCCGAAGTCGCGCGCGATCCGGACGCGCCCTTCCCGGTTACACGCCCCGACCGCGAAGCTCTCGCCTTGTGTGCCGCTCTCGCCTTCATGGCCACGTTCAGTGTCCTACCCCGGCGCCCGTCGCAGTGGAGGGATAACTGGTCGTCACGCGCGTTCCCGGGCCCTTTTGCCCGTTGGCCGCCGAAAGTAAACCATTTTCGTTGTTCCCGCCGACGATTCGCACCTGGCTTACTCCTGCGGAAAGCGCCCGCTTGCAGGCCTCGAGCTTCAGGATCATGCCGCCCGAGACCTTATTCTGCCGGATAAGATTTTCGATCTCCTCGCTTGAAACCGCCTTCAATACTTTTTTGCCGTCCAGCACACCCGCCACGTCGGTCATGAAAATCAGCCGGTCGGCATGCACGTATTCGGCGCAGGCCGCGGCCATGTGATCCGCGTTGATATTGTAAAGTTCGCCGTCCGCGCCCAGCCCCAGGCACGATGCCACCGGCACGATCCCCGCGCGCCACAACGACTCGATAAATTCCAGGTTGACGCCCGTCAGGTATCCCACGAAACCCAGCGCGCCCACCACTTCTTCGTACATCATCGGCTCGGCCAGAAAGCAGCCCGCATCCGACGCGCACAGGCCGATGGCCGGCTGCCCCTCGGCCGAAATCGCTCCCGCCATGCGCTTGTTGAGCAGCCCGCCCAGAACCATCATGGCCACGTCCCGCGTTTCGCGGTCGGTCACCCGCAGCCCGTTCACGAAGCGGCTTTCGATGCCCATCCGCTTGAGCGTCGCGGTAAAGATTTTGCCGCCCCCATGGACCACCAATAGTTCGTGGCCCTCGTGCGTGAGCTGCGCGATCTGCCGCGCCAGCAGGCGCACCGCTTCCGCATCATCCAGCAATGCCCCGGCTATCTTGACGACCATTCTCATTGGCACACTCTCATCGAGAACTTGTTGAGCACACACTCGCGCCGGCACATTCTTTCTTGCGCCACACGTTCCCTGAGCCATTCATTACGCGGGCTCCAAGTAGAGCCCGCACCCGCTTTCGATATCTCATCGCAGACCCGCCGCTTCCTCGAAACCCATCATCCCGTTCATGTTCTGTACCGCCTGCCCAGCCGCGCCCTTTCCCAGATTGTCGAGGCAGCTCACCAGCACCAGGCGTTGGCCTCCGTCATCGAGCGCAAAACCGATGTCGCAGAAATTCGTATGCGCCACGTGCTGCAGCTCGGGCAATTGGCCCGCCGCCCACAGACGCACCATCGGCTTTGCCGCATAAAATCTCCGATACAACGCTTCGATCTCCCCAGCCTCGCGAGGCGCGTCAAGCCACACGTACATCGTGGACAGAATTCCGCGCGCCACCGGCAAAAGGTGCGTCGAGAACATCACGTCGTCCGCGCCCAGCCCCAGATGTTCGATGACTTCGGGGGTGTGGCGGTGCGTAAACAATCCGTAGGCGCGAAAATTTTCGTCCACCTCGACGAAATGTATTTCACGCTTGGGCGTGNNTGGGCTCCTTGCCGGCTCCCGTGGCGCCCGACTTGCAATCGCAAACGATTCCCCGCTCGCTGGCAATCCACCCGGCTTCGACCAGCGGCCGCAATCCCAGGATCACCGAAGTCGGATAGCATCCGGGATTGGCCACCAGTCGCGCCCCAGGAAGTGCGTCACCGTATATCTCGGGCAAGCCGTAAACCGCTTGCGCCAGCACCGCGGCGTCCGGC
>PLJR01000192.1 GCA_003140295.1 Acidobacteriota bacterium | reverse complement strand
TCTTCAAGGAATCCGCGGCTTTCCCCCGTCGGAAGATTAAGCGGTTCACTCCCCCGCCGAGTCAATTCCAAAAGGCACCCTCGCGAGTCCTTCGAGTTCCCAGAAACAGTCCCGCTAGCCAATAGGTCACCCGGCCGAAGATTACAACCATTGCTGGTGTGATGAGTCAGCATCTGCGCCGGTGTCCAATACATATCGCGCAGAGTTCCGAGGCTGAGGCGAAT
This sequence comes from Acidobacteriota bacterium, assembly GCA_003140295.1. Lineage (GTDB taxonomy): Bacteria > Acidobacteriota > Terriglobia > Acidiferrales > UBA7541 > Palsa-189. The sequence goes on along the minus strand of PLJR01000192.1, from coordinate 6,780 downwards.
TGGATTGCAACATTTCTGGCGCATCTTCTGCGAACTCAACAGAACTTCTATATTCAAATCGACGCTACCGTGATTCTGGTCGCGCTCCGACAAGAGATAAGGCAATGGATCCGGGTCGTCCCCCGATCTTGGAGGAGTCGGAACGCGAAAAGGAGCGAGTGCTTCGAGCGTTACCACCCACGGTGAAATCGTTGTCGCGAAATTTTTTGCTAGAAACGGGCCGAGTGGCTGAGACTCCCACGCTTGGATGTCTCTTGCCGACCAATCGTTCATGATGCACAGGCCGAAAATGTGCTCTTCAGCGCGATCGATGCTAATCGGCATGCCCAACTCATTGCCCGGTCCGACAAAGAAACCAATTTCAGCTTCATAATCCATTTGTCCAGTTGGCCCGAAGCGGACGGGTTCAGAAAGACTGGGTCTGCTTTGTCCGATTGGGCGCCGTACTTGCGCCCCACTCACGACGATCGACGACGAACGGCCGTGGTACCCGACCGGCATGTATTTATAGTTGGGAGTCAAGGGTGTGTCCGGTCGAAACATGCTTCCAACATTCGTCGCGTGGTAAATGGAGGCATAGAAATCGGTGTAATCACCAATTTCTACGGGTAACAGCAATTCCGCTTCCGCGATCGGAACCAGATGTCTCTCGACACTATTGCGTTTGTTCGTGCTGGGAAAGTCGGTCGCTCGCAGAAGGTTGTGCAGCCGATGCCGCAACGCGGACCACTGCGGTTGGCCAAGAGCCATTAAACGATTGAGTGAAGTAGATCTGCAAGCCTCCGAGAGGCTAGGCGAACAGTCACGAAATAGCCCTTCTCTATCGCAGGCCGCAACATCTAACGCGTAATCGCCGACCGCCACGCACATACGGGGTGCATCAGTGCTTCCGCGCCGGCGAAAGATCCCGAATGGAAGATTTTGAATTGGGAAATTCGTACCATGCTGATTTGCAGAGTCGACCCAGCTCTTGGTTGTTGGATCATGAGTCTCATTAATGGTCGCCTTCAGACCGCGCAACGATTCAGTCACGACAGAGAAACCTCTGGTTTGACATGGATCGAAAATGTTCCTTCCTCCCCGCTACGGCGTCTGGAAGGCGAGAAGCTAAGGTGCGAAGCGTTTATGAAGGTCTTGCCAGCATTCAAAATATTGCTCATCGAGTTGCGAAGATTCGAGAGCCAATTTGGTCGGCCGGCAAACGAAGCGCGTCTCGAACATGAACGCCAGCGTATCGGCGAGATACGCGGGCTTCAAATCGGCCGTGATGGCCTTCTCATATGTGACGGCATCCGGTCCGTGGCCCGCCATGCAATTGTGCAGGCTTGCGCCTCCGGGAACAAACCCTTCGGCCTTTGCGTCGTATTCTCCACGTATCAAGCCCATGAATTCGCTCATGAAGTTGCGGTGGAACCATGGCGGGCGGAACGTGTGTTCGGCCACGAGCCAACGCGGCGGGAAAATGCCAAAATCAATGTTCGCTGTGCCGGAAATTTCCGATGGCGCTGTCAATACCGTGTAAATCGACGGATCAGGATGATCGAAGCTCACCGTGTTGATGCAATTGAAGCGCTCGAGATCGTATTTATACGGCGCATAGTTTCCATGCCAGGCCACCACGTCCAGTGGCGAATGGTCGATCTTTGCGGCCCACAAATGACCTTGAAATTTCGCGATCAGGCGAAAATCCCCGGCGCGATCTTCATATGCGGCATGCGGCGTCTGGAAATCACGAGGATTGGCGAGTCCGTTGGCGCCAATCGGGCCCAGGTCCGGCAATCGGAAAAGCGCGCCATAATTCTCGCAAATGTAGCCTCGCGCCTGCTTGTCCGGTAATTCGACGCGGAATTTGATGCCGCGTTGAATGACCCCGATTTCCCCGGGCCTGATCTCAAGTACCCCCATTTCGGTGCGCATCGACAATCGCCCCAGCTGCGGCACAATCAAGAATTCCCCATCGGCGTCGAAGAAAAAACAGTTGCTCATCTCGACATTCGCCGCATACGTGTGTATGGCTGCACCCGTATGGATCGAGGCATCACCGTTCCCCGCCATGGTGACCAGGCCGTCGATGAAATTGGTGGATTTTGTTGGAAGCGGCAATGGCTGCCAACGCAACTGATTGGGAGGTGTCGGGACTTCATCGAATGGAGTGCTGCGAATCAGGCCATCGCCAATCGGCTCAAATGGTCGGTGCGCAACAGAAGGGCGAATACGATACAGCCAGGACCGCCGATTCAATGCCCGCGGCGCTGTAAACGGCGTTCCACTGATCTGTTCGGTGTACAACCCGAATGGCGCCTTTTGCGGCGCATTCTGGCCTTGTGGCAGCGCACCGGCGACGGCCTCGGTCGCAAATTCGTTTCCGAAACCGGATTGATACACGGTCTCTATGGCGCGAGGGACTGTCGTCTCTATGCTCATAATCGCCTACAGATTTCCCCGGCGCGCCTGTTCGAGCTCAATCGCTTCGAATAGCGCCCGGAAATTGCCCTTCCCGAAGCCGCGACTCCCTTTTCGTTGGATAATTTCAAAAAACAACGTGGGTCGATCTTCGACAGGTTTCGAAAAGATTTGCAACAAATAGCCCTCCTGATCGCGGTCCACCAAAATCCCCAGGGAGCGGATCGCATCCAGGGACTCGTCAATCCTACCGACCCGATCTCGTACAACGTCGTAATAACTGTCCGGGACCCTCAAGAACTCAATACCATTTCCCTGGAGTTTGCCGACGGTTTTTACAGCATCACCGCAAAGTAGCGCGATGTGTTGGACCCCCGGTCCGCCATAAGCGTCCAGATATTCGTCAATCTGGCTCCTCTTGCGTCCAGGAGCGGGCTCATTGATGGGAAATTTCACTAGCTGAGAATCGTCGGACATTACGATACTCATCAGTGCGCTATACTCGGTGGAAATATCCTTATCGTCAAATGAGATTAAGCGCTTGAAGCCAAAAACTCGACTGTAGAAGTCTGCCCAGAACTCCATGCGTCCCAGCTCCACATTCCCGACCACGTGATCGACCTGTAAGAGTCCCGCATCCTCACCCGGAATTGGCGCGGTGACAAAGCCGGGTAGGAAGGGCCCGGAGTAATCTTTATAGGAAATCAAGGAATGGATAGTATCTCCATAAGTATGAACTGCCGCACGGCGGACCGTGCCGTTTTGGTCGGTGTCGTTGTGTGGCTCCTCCGCGACTTGAGCGCCGCGGCGTGTAGCCTCCTCGAACGCCTTGTCGGCATCTTCGACCTGCAACGCCACATCCCGTACGCCATCGCTATGTTTGCTGATATGCGCACTACCCGGCTGATTGGCGTTTAGGGGAGTCGTGAACAGGAAATTGATTCGACCCTGGGTTAGTGCATAGGAAGTGACGCCGCGCTCGCCAGTCTCGAGGCCTCTATAAGCTGTCTGAGAAAACCCGAAACCTTTTCGATAAAAGTACGCAGCCTGTCGGGCATTGCCGACGAGAAATTCGATGTGGTGAATCCTCTTGATCTTAAGGGGGTTCTCACCGGACATCTGTGCCTCCCTTCCGAATTACGCTCGGGCGCTTTCTTTGACCTGCCTTTCGGCTTCATGCATGGCTTCATAGAGTTGCTCGAAGCTCTCGATGGCAAACAGCACTTTCTGAAATTCGTCCACCTTGACAGGAGTTTCAAGGACTTCCTCTAACCTAAAGTCCCTAACCTCGCAACCTCCCTCGATCACATTCGTGCACTCTCCATGCGAACTGATTACGCCGCTGCCGTATATTTTAATCTTCTTGTCCTGCCGCATGAGGCCAAATTCAACTGTGTACCAGAACAGCCGCCCTAGCCGTTCGAGCATTTGTGCATCTCTGATGTGCGCACATACGCTCCCATAATGTTCCAGGAACTCGGCAAATACCGGGTGCGCATGCATCGGGACGTGTCCGAAGACATCGTGGAAAATGTCGGGCTCGGGGATGTAACCCAGCGAGTCGCGGCTTCGCAGCCAAGTCGTTGTCGGAAACATTCGCGCTTGGAGCATTTCAAAAAACGCATCCGCAGGAAGGAATCCGCTTACGGCTGTGGTGCTCCAACCAGTCCTGGGCTTCAGCCGCCCGGTAATCTCGCCAAGATTGGGCAGACGATCCTCGCTCAATCCAATGATGTCGTAGCCCTCTAGGTATTCTCGGCACGCGTAGTCCCGCACTTGCGGAAGCCGCCTCCGCACGAGTTCTGACCAAACGGAATGTTGCTCCGCTGTATAGTTTTCGTATTGTTGTTTGATCAGGAATGGCTCCGCAGCGACGAGGGACCTGGTTACCATGATTCCCTCCTTCCGACGCGAACAGAGATTAACGACTCAAATACACCTACTAATATGATGAAACCACAAGGTACTCTGGTTATCTAGAATCCTTCGCTGCACGCACGCGGGCGGCCCGCGTCGCCACCGAGCAGCTCTCGTAGCCGATCAGCACGCACCCTGCTTTATGTACAAGGAGAGCCATTCCCATTCTGCGAATCACCAGGAGACCCTCATGGCCCCGAATACTAACAACGGAATTGTGAACAAAAGAAGCAACCACTCGGTAAGCGAGACCCTCGACAGACTCAACCATACGCTACAAGCGAAAGGAGTGACCATCTTTGCGATAGTTGACCATTCCGGTGAGGCAGAAAAGGTGGGGTTGCAGATGCCTCCCACGAAGCTCGTCCTCTTCGGGAGTCCCCAAGCAGGAACACCGCTGATGCTGGCCGCTCCCAGTGTCGCCCTTGACCTCCCTCTAAAGATTCTGGTTTCGGAAGATAGCCAAGGGAAAGTTTGGGTTTCCTACAACACCCCGGAGTACCTAAAACAGCGGCACGGCCTACCTCAAGACTTGCTGCAAAATATTGCCGTCGTCGAAACGCTTGCTGCCCAGGCTGCAGAATAGTTGCGTCACATGCGTCGGAAAAACCGGTCGCCGCGGTGCTTAGTCCACCCGCTAAGCAGAATGGAGGATCCTCACATCTAAAGTCTGGTCAAGGTGGCTCAGGTCATTCTTCGTCTGACAGCTAGCGATAGTCTGCCTCTCCTGCTGGCCGTGACGCCGTTGAGTACGCCGGCCAAGCCGAGGCAACACGTGGTCCCACTTTTACTTGCCCGCCATTGAAGCATTGTCGAGCCAGCCGAGTGCCACGCCCCCACACATTTGACGAACCCCTTCCAGCGGACTGGCCACGGTCCCGCCGGCGCTCACTTAACGTTCTTTTGCATCCAGTCGTCGACGAATTTAATGATCACGTCGCTGTTCTTCTCGAAGAACATCTCGTGCCCGTTCCCGCTGATGCCCACATCTTCCAGGCGCACGAAGTCGGTCTTCACGCCCGCCTGATTCAGCCACTTCGGGGTGCAGGAGTCGCCCGCACGGTGATAACCTCCATTACCGGAAATGTCGAGGATCCGCATGCTCTGCCATTGAACTAGCTTGTGAACCGGAGCTACCTGCAGGTTGCAGACATTCTCGCCGGGCCGTTCTGCCTTCTCTTCCTTGTAAGTTTTAATTTCCGCAGGATCGTTGACTGGAGGGTCATATTTCAAATGCAGGCGCTCAATACCACCGCCGGGCTCGACAGTGACGACGCTCTTAACCAGATTGGGGCGCTCATTGGCGACTTCCCAACCGACGCCGCCGCCCATCGAGTGGGTCAGTAGGATGACTGGAGTGCCAATCATGTCCAGCAGCGCCGCGCCGGCCTCTCGGTTGAGTTCCCCTGCCTTGTTGTCGGCGCCCCCCAAAAACTGCACCTGGGTCTTCGCAAAATTGTCGAAGATGGGGTCGCCCATCTTGCCGGTGCCGGGCCACTGCGTGTGGTTATCCTTGAGGAAGTAGTTGCTCTTTTCCTTAACGTCCGTCCAGATCTCCATCAGGTTCGGGGCCGTACGGATCGTTAGCCCGCCGTCAATGCTTGGCTTGCCGTCGAGACCGGGCACATAGGCCGAGCGTCCGCGAGCCGGGTAATCCACCATGTAGAGGACGTAACCCCGGTCGATCAGGTAATAGGCCCAGCCTGGCCGCCCGTCCGGTGTTTGCCGCCAGTCTACGCCAGTCTGCCCGGCCCCGTGGAAGAACACGATGGGATACGGGCTGCGGATCTGCTTCGGCACCCATACCTCGGTATACATCGCTCCGTCCATGACTTCTTTGCCGGGCTCCCCGGCATACTTGCCGCCGGCGTAGAAGTAGCCCATGCGCGCGATGTTCTCGTTGGAAAACGTAGGAATATTCTTCCCAGGCATGGCCCTCGAGCCATCCATCTTGGCCGCATTCTGAGAGCGCGCTGCGAACCAACCGCCGGCAAAAAGAAGAACAGCTACTACCCACAACGGACTCTGTCGGCGAATATTCATGACCTCTCCTCCGAGCGGCTCGCTGGTCGCTCACTCAACGTTTTTCGGAACCGACGCTAACCTTGATGATCTCGTTGCGCTTCTTTTCCACGAATATCTCATCCGGAATTTCCGTAATGTACATCTGACCGCCGTAGCATGCAATGCTCCGGCCACAAACTCGCGTTGCCTCGGGGAGATTAGCGCGACGCCTTCCAAAAATGTCCCCCACTGCGGCCTTCACCATCTCTAAAACCCTATGCCGCTGTGGGGAACACGGCACGCGGCAAGGGCGCGCCAGGCCATGTACGACACCTATCAGGGACTCTTTGCAGTTTTCGGCCACACGACGCCTTGATCTTTTTTCGTGACCGGCCCCATCCCCTTGTAAACAAATTTTTGCACGCGCTGCCCCCGGTAGGTCTCGGTGGTGAAGAT
>PLJR01000290.1 GCA_003140295.1 Acidobacteriota bacterium | reverse complement strand
GGCACGAGTTGCGCCTCGATGCGTTCGACGTGCGGGATGGCGCGGAGCATCTCGAGAGTGCTGGCAAGCAAATCGCGCGCCACGGCGAGCTGCGGGTAGTCCGGCGAAACATAAAGACCGCCGAGCAGTCCCTTGTGCTCTTCGAGGACGTAAAAGGCGTAGCCGGCGGCGCGGCCGTTTTCCATGACCGCACACCCGGCAAGCGATTTGGCGTCGACGAATTTCTTGATGAGNNCCACTGGATCACGCGCCGCGACAGCAGTGAAGTGCGACCATTCCCCCCCGCGAAATATTCTGAGCGCCTGTTGCGAGCGTCCTCTCGGTTCCAAGCACCATCCCTGTTGCGAGCACCGTCCCTGTCGGCGACACCGTCCGAACATCACGGCACCGCGCCCCGATATATACCATCATAGCGCTCCCCATCATTTCCTGCTGCGAAACACGCGGTGATCGGCTGCGCGTGTGCCCCGCGGCAGTGTGCTAACATGCGCGGCCGGAGCGGTTTCGGTCCTCGTATGTCGCGAGAGCATGCATCTCCTTTCTGAATTGCGTTATCCCACGCGGTGGTATTCCAAGTTAATTGCTGCGCTACTGGCGATTTCCTTCTTTATAGTCATGGCCGCCGGGATTATCGCGTGCTATGTGGTTTACAACATCATCGTTTTGCCCGGCCAAAAAAGCGAAGAGATCAATCTGGCGAGCTTTCCCGGGCAGCCCGAAGCCATCCCCTATGAAGTGCCGGGCATTGGCCCGCGTGACGGCTGGTTTTTCCCGGGATTGAAATCGGCGCCGTCGATTTTGCTGTGTCCGGGATACCGCGGCAGCCGCGAGGAACTGCTGCCGCTCGCCACGGCCTTGCAGGACCACGAGTACAACGTGTTTCTGTTCGATTTCGACCGCCATGGAGATGGCGCGGGTTACGCCACCTTCGGATATCGCGAGCTTCGGGAATTGCGCGCCGCGGTGGCGGTGGTGGCCGCACGCGAGGATGTGGATCGCACGCGGTTCGGCTTGTGGGGCACGAATATGGGCGGGTACACGGCCATGGCGTTTGCCGAGTCCGACCCGCGCGTGCGTGCTATCGCGGTGGAATCGATCTACAACCGGCCACAAGACATGGTTCACCTGGTGGTTTCGCACAATGGATTGGGGTCGCTACCGCTTCTGCGGCATTTCGCGGAGGGTAGTTTTCGGTTGATCAACGTCCGTGACAGCTATACTCCGGCACTTGCGACGCAGCTGTCGCGGCTGGGGGGTGTGGCGAAACTGTTTCTCGAGGCCGCCGATGAGCCCGATNNTAAGGAAGAAGCAGTGCTGGCGCATGGTAACTATGCGGGGATGCTCGACGAGGAAAAACGCACGTACGAAAATCGCATCGTAAGTTTTTTTCTGTCAAATCTGCCTCCCGAGGTCAGGTCGCGACCGTAGGCAAACGCAGCAGAGTCAAACTCGCGGGACGACGTGCCGTCATTTTTCACCAGCGAAGCTTCACGGGTCGATGCACACGAGCCATGCCTGTGATGTCACGTGCCTCACGACATAATAATGAACCCCCCGGCGGTCCAGACTGGCGGCTCCCGCGGCATTGGTCCAAGTCCACACAGGCCGCTGCGTTTCCGGCGTCCACTCGGGTAAATCGCGGTCGAGATAAAAATTAAAACCGTAATGCCAGGCCCGATTGAGCTCGNNGCGCGCAGGGCCTCGAGGGGCGTTTCGCGCGCAGCTGCGCGAACGGACAAGTATGGGTCGAGCTGGGGCAAGACGCGCGCGTTCACGCTCAGGACGAGCATGGTCATGAGCACCGCCTCGGAAATCAAAGCCGCGCGCGCATGCCGGGCTAAGGCCAGGACGGCAGCCAGGGCGCCTCCGCTGAGGGTGAACGCGAGAAGCCACGGCATCCCGAGCGAACGCGTGACGTCCGATTCGATCGGCAGCTGGCGGAGCCAGTAGCCCGACGCGAGCGGCAGAATGAAAAATGGACAGACGGTCAAGAGGATCCACCACCGCGCTATCCCCGCACTCGGGATCGCCCACCTGGCGATCGGCGGATTAGCCGCCGCACCGGCGTGCGCATCATGCGCGAGGTACCGGCGCGCGTCTGCCGCCAATAGAAATGCGAGTGGGGGCACAGCGGGGAGGATGTAGCCAGGCAGCTTGGACTCAGAAAAACTAAAAAATAGCATAGGGAACGCGGCCCAGCAGGCGAAAAAGAGGGCGGGAGAATCCGGCCAAGATCGGGCGACATAGCTGCGCCGGGCGGCAATGGCGAGCGGGATCAGGAGTCCCGTCCACGGAATTGTGGCCGCCAGGATCACGACGCCAAAAAACCAGAACGGTTGAGGATGCTGAAAAACGGGCGTCAGGTAACGCGCGAAGTTGTGCTCGAGAATAAAAATGCGGAGGAATTCGGGATTGCGCACCGCACAAAGAATGTACCAGGGCAGCGCGACCACGAAAAAAGAAACCACCGAGGCAGGTTTCATCAATTGCAGAACTGCGCGCCATTGCCGCGAAACAAGCGCCCAAAGGAACACAGCTCCCGCGGCGAGAATCACGGCCGCCGGACCTTTGGCGAGCGTGGCCGCGCCCAGAAATGATCCGAATGCAATCTGCAGGATTACCGATGCACGGGGATTCTCGAGAGTGGCGAATGCGACAGCCGCGCAAGCGGCCAGCAGGGCACTGAATAGCATGT
>PLJR01000207.1 GCA_003140295.1 Acidobacteriota bacterium | reverse complement strand
TGCTCGAGCGCGCGCTCACGCCCGCCGCTCGGGGACTGGCGCAGCTCGCCGAGCGCACCGCTCCAGACGCGGCCGGCACGTGTCACGGCGGTGCCGGTGAACCCGTCCGGCAGCGCTTCGAGATCCTCGACGACCCAGGTGTCCGCCAGCACCCGCGCGGCCACGGCGAGCGCCGCCGGATCGCCGCTGAGCAGCTCGACGAGCGCGCGCGCCCCGGCGACCGGGGGCTTCCCGGGCGGCGGCGGCTGGCGTCCGGTGTCGGCGACCAGCGCCCGCGCACCCTCGTCGCCGGCGCGCTCGAGCACGGCGTCGGCCTGCGCGCGATCGCCGACGACCGCGGCGGCGAGCCGGCNNACGGCGCGCTCGGCCTCGCGCAGCCCGTCGCGGGCCTCGGCGACGGCCGCCTCGGCCAGCGTGCTCTGCTCGCGTCGCTCCTCGCGCACGAGCGCCCGCGCCGCGAGCAGCTCGGCGGCCTCGCTGCGCTGCGCGGTCAGCTGCTCGAGCTCGCCGGTGAGCTCGTGCTCGCGGCGCTCCTCGAGCAGCGCGAGCTCGGCCTCGAGCTGCTCCCAAATTCTGGCGTTGCCCGAAAGAAGCCGCGACCCGGTGGAGCCCACGGCGCAGACGCCAGCCAGCGCCTCCGCGACCGCTTTTTTCAGCCGCGGATCGTGCGCGAGATCAAGGTAATCGTTCGAGCAGAGATTGATGCCCTCGATTACCGCGATGCGCCGGAGCTGGGATGCCGCTGCAAGGGAATCGAGTTCCGACTGCAGCCGGCCAAGGAAATCGCTAGCTGGAGGTTTGGCCATTTTCGATGGCTCGGAGGCCGAGATCCCGGAACAGCCGGTCATCCGCGTCACGCTCAGGATTCGGCGTGGTCAGCAGCTTTTCTCCCACAAAAATGGAGTTGGCTCCCGCGAGAAAGCATAATGCCGCCGCCTCGCGCGTCAGCGAACGCCGCCCCGCGCTCAGCCGCACCATGGAAACCGGCATCAGCAAGCGCGCAGTCGCAATGGTGCGCGCCAGCGTCAGCGGGTCCGCCGGCTCGACGTCACCCAACGGAGTCCCCGCGACGCGCACCAGCATGTTAATGGGCACGCTCTCGGGATGCGGATCGAGTGTGGCCAGTTGGTGCAGCAGGCCGATGCGGTCCTCGTCCGATTCGCCCATGCCGATGATCCCGCCGCAACACACGGTGATGCCCGCCTTGCGCACCGCCGCAATGGTGCGCAACCGGTCGTCATAGAGCCGCGTGGTGATGATCTCCGAATAAAATTCCGGCGAGGTGTCGAGGTTGTGGTTGTAGGCGGTGAGGCCGGCGCGCGCGAGGCGGATCGCCTGGTCCTCGCTCAGCATTCCCAGCGTGCAGCACACTTCGAGACCGAGCGACGCGACTTTTTCCACCATTTCAAGGACCGTATCGAACTCTTTGCCGTCCCGCACTTCCCGCCAGGCCGCGCCCATGCAAAATCGGCTGGCGCCATCCTGGCGCGCCTGCCGCGCCGCACGGTAGACCTCATCAACCGCCAGCAAGCCTTGGTGTTCGACGCCGGTGGGGTAGTGAGCGCTTTGCGGGCAGTAAGCGCAGTCCTCCGGGCATCCGCCGGTCTTGATCGACAGCAGCTGGCAAAGCTGCACCTGCGTGGGATCGTGATACTTGCGGTGTAGTTGTTGGGCGTTGAAAACCAGCTCCAGGAGGGGCTGGTGGTAGATGGCGCGGACCTCGGCGCGCGTCCAATCGCAGCGCAAAGGAGCACGTGCGGCAACCCCATCCAGAGAATTTTCGGACATCGCGGGCAACGCTTTCATCGAAGCCTCTGTCGCGGCGTCAGACTTCCGCCAGCAGCCAAAATTGTACTCGATTCGCGCGGTTCTGAAGCATGGTTTATAGGGAAGCCGCGGGGCCGAAAGGACCGATCTTCTATGTGGGGAATAACTGAGGGAGGAACAAAAGCATTGACCCGGGCCGGCAAATACCGGCCCGGGTTCGAAACGTTTACATCATTTCTTCGATCAAGCCGCCGAAAACATTCTTGTCAACGTTCACACTCTGCTTGGTCAGCGGGCCGTTCTTGAAGGCCACTTCGCTGTCTTCGTAGGTGGGCTGGAGGTTCTTGTAGACCACACCGATGGGGATGCGGTCGCCCCACTCGTCGGCTTTCTCCATGGCGGTCTTGGCGTTGTTCGAATCGTAGGTCTTGTCGTCCTCGAGCTTGTAGATGCGCTTCTTGAAGAACGCATAGGTGTTGAGCTTGTTGTAGGTGACGCACGGGCTGAAAACGTCGATCAGCGCGAAACCTTTGTGCTGGATGCCCGCGGAAATCAGGTCCGATAAATGGTTAGGCTCGCCGGAGTAGCCGCGAGCGATATAGGTAGCCCCGGAAACCAGCGCCAGAGCCAGCGGATTGATGGGCAGCTCGACGTTGCCGTTCGGGGTGGACTTGGTGCGCGCTTCTTTCGTCGTGGTTGGAGAAGCTTGCCCCGTGGTGAGCCCGTAGATCTGATTGTCCATCACCACGTAGGTAAGGTCGAGGTTGCGGCGCATCGCATGGATGAAGTGCCCAATGCCGATCCCGTATCCGTCGCCGTCACCGCCCGTGATCACGACCTTAAGGTCCGTGTTGGCTAACCTGATGCCGGTCGCCACGGCCACCGCGCGGCCGTGCAAGGAATGGAACCCGTAGCTGTGCACGTAACCCGGCAGGTTCGATGAGCAACCAATGCCGGAGACCACCACAAGGTCCTTCGGCAGAACGCCTGCTTTCGCGGCGCCGGTCTTTACGGCCTTCAAGACGCCGAAATCACCGCAACCTGGGCACCAGTCCGGATCGACGATGCCTTCAAAATTTTGTACTGGAAGCTCTACTATTGTGGCCATGAATTCCCCCTAATGTACCGGCTGCCAGGTATAAGTTGATCCCGTCTCGACGCCTACTTGCAGTTCGCCCTGCTTTTCGCCGCTATCGCGGTGCACGATCTCGATCTGCCATACCGGCTCGCCAAATCCATTGCCTTCGGCCTTGGTAATCTTTCCCGGACGCGCTTCTTCGTGCATGTACACGCGGACGTGGTGATAGGCGATCTCGCGCGCTTCGGCCAGGTTGACGTCGAGTGACACCTTCTCACCCTTTAAGATGCCGCGAACCTGCTTCGCGATGGTTCCCGGCTCAAAGGGCTCGCCGTCATACTTCAAAATCTGGTCATGAACGCCGTGGCCCGTCTCGGCGCGCAACAGGCGCGCGAACTGGCCGGTGGCGTTGGCTTCGATGCCGATGGTGCGCTTGCAGTTTTTCAGGATTTCCGTGGCTTCCTTGGCGTGGAACGGCAGCAAGTACTTGAAATGTAGTTGGTTGGTGCGCACGCCGGACGCGTTGAGCTGTTGCGCCGCCTCGCGAATCACGCCCTCGGTAGCGCCCCACCCGACCAGGGTGACTTCCGCGTCGGCGGGACCCTCGAGCTTCGGCGCGGGCAAATCCTTGAGGGCCAAGTCCATTTTCTTCATGCGCTTTTCGGCGATCTTGCGGCGCACGGCGGCGTTGCAAAAGACGTCGCTGATAAGAATGCCGTGCTCATCGTGCTCATCGCTGGCCACCACGTGTAATGTGTTAGCCGTTCCGGGTAACGCGCGCGGAGATACACCCGAAGGGGTAAAGGCAAATCGTTTGTATTCTCCCTTTTCGCCGCTCCATTCAGTGACCATCTCGCCGCGGTCGATAGGTACGGTAGCCGGCATATGCTCGGGTTCCACGGTCTCGGGATGCTCGGAAAGTTGCAAGTCGGAAACGATGATCACGGGAAGCTGATATTTTTCCGCGAGGTTGAAGGCCTCGACCGCGCTATCGAAGCAGTCGCGCGTGTCTTTCGGAGCGATGATGATTCGCGGGAAGTCGCCTTGCGATGCGCCATAAACCTGGTTGAGGTCGGCTTGCTCGGTCTTGGTGGGGATGCCTGTCGAGGGGCCGCCGCGCTGCACTTCGATAAATACGACGGGAGCTTCGATCATTCCGGCGAGGCCAATGGCCTCGGTCATCAATGCGAAGCCGCCGCCGGAAGTAGCGCACATCGCGCGCACGCCGGCAAATCCGGCCCCGATGGCCACGTTCGCCACCGCCAACTCGTCTTCCATCTGCTTAACGACGATGCCGCAACGCTCCGAATGCTCGGCCATCCACGTCAGAATGCCCGACGCCGGCGTCATGGGATAAGCGGAGTAGAATCGGCAACCCGCCGCCACCGCACCGATGGAGAAGGCCTCGTTGCCGGTCAGGAACGGGCGGCGCTTGCGTGAGAACTTCCACTGGTAGCCTAGCGGCACAAAGTGCTCGCGGGCATGTTCGTAGCCCGCCTTCAGCACGCCTACGTTCTGATCGATGATCGCCTTGCCCTTGTGCGCGAACGTGTCCGCCAGCACCGTGGCGGTGATGTCGAACTCCATGCCCAGCAGGAACAGCAGCGCGCCCAAGGCCACCGTATTCTGCATGACGGGCGGCACCGCGCCGAAGGGCTTCATCAGTTGGGCGATGGGCAGCGGCACGGTCATTACGTTATCCTGCACGGGGATATTCACGCGCAGCTTGTCGGCATTGAACAAAACCGCGCCGCCCGGCTCGACCTCCGGGGCGTGGCGCTCGATCGAATCCTGGTTCAAGGCAATCAGGGCATTGAGGTGATCGCCTTGCGAGTAAACTTTTTCCTCGCCGAGACGCAGCTTGAGCCAGATGTGGCCCCCGCGAATCACCGATTGGTAGCTGTTAAATCCATAGGCGTGCAGTCCGGAGCGCGAGGCCGACTTCGCCAGGGTGTCGGCAGATTTATCGATGCCGTCTCCGGCGGCGCCTCCAATTCCCACAGTTACTTCGTTCATTTGGCAGACCTCCGCAGCGTGACCAGGGTTCCCCGTCTCATAAAATTGCGTATTTTTTGACTCGAGCAGAAAAACAAATCGGCCACCGGCTTGGAATTCTCAACTAAGAACCGCAACGACAGGTGAACCTGCGCCGAATCGTATCAGCTATCGATTAGACAACCCTTTGCGGCGACTGTCAAGAAATTATGGCCACGCCGGAAGGGACCGGCGAAAAGTACCTATTACACCGCGGCAAACACAAATCGGGGCGGGATTTAAGCCGTCAGCCGCGATAATTCCACCCGCGCCTCGTTCAACACCATGCGCTTCTTGCCTGTGGCGTAAAGCCACCAGTTTCGCCCCGATTCGAAAAGAATCACGATTACCAGCGAAGCGAAGACCAGCGTGACCATCGCGTCCAGCCGATCGTTGAAAATCAGCCGCTGGGTATCGGCGACCTTGTCGGCCGCGATGGCCCCGGAGGCCACCTGCTCGCTCAGAAATCGGGCGTGCGCCAGGAAGCCCAGGCCGGGCTCGGGGGCCCAAATTTTCTCCACGCTGGCCGTCATGGTCGCCGACACCAGCCACACCAGCGGCAGCAGAGTTATCAGCACAAAGCGCCCCTTGCCCATCTTGATCAGAATTGTCGTGCAAACGCAGAGCGCAATCGCCGCCAGCAACTGATTCGATATCCCAAATAGGGGCCACAAGCTGTTGATCCCTCCCAGCGGGTCGAGCACGCCCTGAAACAAAAAGAAGCCCCACGCGCCCACAACCAGCCCGCTGCTTAATATGATTCCCGGATACCAACTCGTCCTGCCAAGCGGCTTATAGAAATAGCCCATCACTTCTTGCAGCATGAACCGGCCCACCCGCGTCCCGGCGTCGAGTAAGGTCAAAATAAATAGCGCCTCGAACATGATCGCGAAGTGATACCAGATACCCATCACCGCGGGCCCGCCGAGCGAACCCGAAAAAATGTGCGCCATGCCTACGGCCAGCGACGGCGCGCCGCCGGTACGATTGAAAAGCGTCACCTCGCCCACTTTCCCGGCGAGGTCCGACATATCCGCAACCGTCACGGGGAATCCCCAGCCGGTTATGGTGGCCACGGCTTTTTCGGGCAACGCGCCAACCACGCCGGACGGGCTGTTGACCGCGAAATAGATTCCCGGCTTCAGCACGCACGCTGCGATCATGGCCATGACCGCCACAAATGATTCCATCAGCATGCTGCCGTAGCCGACCATCAGCCCCTGGCTTTCCTTGCTGAGCATTTTCGGCGTCGTGCCCGAGGAAATCAGCGAATGAAAACCCGACAGCGCTCCGCACGCAATCGTGATGAAACAGAAGGGGAAAATTTTCCCGGCGAAAATAGGTCCCGATCCGTCGATGAATCGCGTCAAGGGCGGCATCAGCATCATCGGACGCACCGCGATGATTCCCACCGCCAGCGCTAAAATCGCGCCCAGCTTCACGAACGTGCTTAGCGCCCCGCGGGGCGCCAGCAGCAGCCATACCGGAATCACCGAAGCCGCAAATCCATACAAAACGATCATCCAGGCGAGGCCAATCGCGCTATAGGTAAAGTAAGGAGCAAGCAGGGGCGATTCGCCGATAAGCCGCCCCCCGGCCACCGCCCCCATCACCAGGACGAACCCCAGCAGCGAAGCTTCCATCGCCCGGCCCGGCCGCAAATAACGCATGTAAATGCCCATGAGGAACGCAATCGGCATGGTCATGGCAATCGTGAAGAATCCCCAGGGGCTCGACTTCAGCGCGTTCACAACCACCAGGCCTACCACCGCGATAATGATCGTCATGATCGCCAGGACGCCCAAAATCGCGGTATATCCCGCGACGTCGCTGATCTCGTCCTTGGCCATCTGCCCGAGAGATTTGCCATCCCGCCGCACCGAGCAGAACAGCACCACGAAGTCCTGCACCGCGCCGCCCAGCACTCCGCCCAGCACGATCCAGAGCGTCCCCGGCAAATAACCGAATTGCGCCGCGAGAATGGGCCCCACCAGCGGGCCGGGGCCGGCTATCGCCGCGAAGTGGTGCCCAAACAGAACCCATTTGTTCGTGGGAACGAAGTCGCGACCGTCTTCCAGCCGCTCCGCAGGCGTGGCCCGCTTATCATCCAATTCCAAAATTCGGTAAGCGATGAAACGCCCATAAAACCGGTAGCCGATGGCGTAAATGCATACCGCGCATATGACCAGCCATACCGCATTGATCGGCTCGCCTCGTGCCGTAGCAATCCAGCCCAGCGCGCCTGCGCCTAGGCCGGCCACCACAAACCACACGGCCTTCTTTAAAAGGTCCATACCATGCCATCCCCGCGGGGAAAATTAGTCCGGAACAATCACGATAAGTGGCGACTATTCTATCTCCGCAGCAGGTTTTTGCAATCTTTTTGCTAGCTGTTCGATTACCGCAGGTCGCCTCGACCTGCCGACGCTACCGGGTGCGGCTCCAGNNATTCTACCGGGTGCGGCTCCACTCGGAGCCCGCTCAATAAAGTGTCGAAGAGCAAGCTGCGCTACTATTGCGCTGCCAGTATTCGATATTCATGGTCTTTATCCATGGGGAAAGGGCCTATGAGACCGCCCATCCGCGCAGCTCTCTCGAACGCTCTCCAGTGCCGCTGCCCCAACTGCCGCGAGGGTCCGGTATTTCGCGGTTGGCCCAACCGCGTCTGGCCGCGTTGTCCGGTTTGCGGCCTCTCGTACTTCCGCGAATCAGGCTACTACCTGGCCGGGATGATTCTGACCTACGCGGCCACTGCCGGCGTTCTGATTCCTACCTACCTCATTTCGCTGCTGCTGCCGGACATGAAAGCCGTGACCGAAAACGAAAGGTTCGCGCTCTGGTCTCTCTTTGCCATTTTCTTGACATTGATTTTCGTCCGCCCGGCTTACAGCCTGTGGTTATCGCTTGATTTCTGGATCGACCCCTGGCATCCCGGCGAGCAACAGCGGTGAGCCACGCAGCTTCTAACGTTCCTGTGGCGAATCCAGCTCGGCCCGAACCTCGCCTACCGGCCGGCTCTTCCAAAACCGCCCCCAATTATCTAAAGACATAAAAGTGTGGCTGCGCATGCGGTCCACGTAAAGCGTCCCGTTCAAATGGTCGATCTCATGCTGCAGGATTCGCGCGTACCATCCGGAAGCGCAAATGACCCGGGGCTGCCCGCGTTCGTCGAGGCACTCCACTCGAACGGTCCTGGCTCGCGGAACCACGGCCAGGAATCCGGTCAAGCTCAAGCACCCCTCGAAAAACTCGCGCGCGTCCCCACTCGATTCCGTAATCTGCGGGTTGATGATTACGTGAAAGGGAACCGGGCGTCTTTCGCGCTCCGCTAATTGGTCCGCGGAAATTTCCTTTTGATACTCCTCGCGGTCCTCGATGACGGCTAGTCGCAGGGGAAAACCAATTTGCGGCGCCGCCAAACCCACGCCGGGACCCGCATACATCGTCTCGCGCATCCGCGCGATGAGCTTGCGAATCTCTTCGCTCGCAATTTCAGCGGCGCTCAGGGTGCGCGCTTTTTGGCGCAGCACCGGCTCCCCCACCTGCAAGATATCCACGGGCACACTCCCTGCGACGCACCGGCACGGCCGCTCGCAGGCTCGATTGGAGCGGCGATTCAGGCTTTCTAGCCGCTTTAGCGTCCCACGGACGCCGAGGCGCTTTCCTTCTCGATCGGCGCCCCCACCAGGTTTCCCCACTCGGTCCACGAGCCGTCGTAATTCTTCACGCGATCGTAGCCCAGCAGGTAGGTCAGCACGAACCACGTATGCGAACTGCGCTCCCCGATGCGGCAGTAGGTGATCACTTCGTCGGAATCCCTAAGCCCCTTCGCCCCGTACAACTGCTCGAGCGCCTCGGCGGATTTGAAGGTCCCGTCTTCATTCGCCGCCTGCGACCACGGGACACTCGCGGCCCCCGGAATGTGTCCGCCGCGCTGCGCCGTTTCGGTCATGCCCGGAGGAGCAACAATCCTGCCGCTGAACTCGTCCGCGGAGCGCACGTCCACCAAATGCGCCGTTTTGCGCTTTTCCAGAATGGCGAAGACCTCCTCTTTACGCGCCCGGATCGATTCATCCGGACCGGTGGCGTGGTAGGTGGCCGGGTTCACCTTGGTTGCTTCGGTCGTGAGAGGGCGTTTCTCCTCGATCCACTTCTTACGGCCGCCATTGATCAGCCTGACATTTTTATGCCCATAGTATTTCAGTTGCCAGAAGGCATAGGAGGCAAACCAGTTGTTGTTGTCGCCATACAGCAAAATAGTGGTGTCGTTGGAGATCCCCGATTTCCCCAACAGCTGCTCGAGCGCCGCTTTCTGAATTAAATCCCGCCGAATATTATCTTGCAGCTGCGTCTGCCAATTCCATCCCACCGCGCCGGGAATATGTCCTTGTTCGTAGGCGCTCGTGTCCACATCCACCTCTACCAGCCGCATGTTGGCATCGTGCAAATGTTGCGCCGCCCACTCCGTGCTCACCAACGCCTCTGGATGCTTGTATTCGGCCATCTATTTCCTCCGGTCGACATGTCCGATTTGCAATAACTTCGTTGAAATTTCCCGCACGCGCAGCCTGGTGGATTGCTCTTTCGCGCCAAACGCCTTTCCGGCTCGCCATATCCAAACTGTCCGGCTCTAAAAATATTTGTGTGCAAACAAAAAAACCACCGGCCAAGGTGCGTCTGGCGGTGGGTTCGAGCGGGCCGATCTTGAACAGTGTCCTAGAGTGCCACCCTCCCGGCGCCAAAAAATAACTGGCTACGACAGATACCACGACAAGTAAGACTTTTTGATCCGCAGACCATTGCTGAACCAGATTAGCACTACGAAGCTATTGCTGGCAAGATTTGTGGCGCATTCCGGGCAGCAAAGCGGGCTCTTTACGACCACACAACTGTGCAGTTGAAGGGGCCAGAATATTGCCGGCCCCTTCACCCAAGTCTCAAAGCCACGTTATCAAAGCGCGTCCGGAGTAGCCTGTCATTCTAGAACGATAACTTCAGCCCCATCTGGAACCCGCGGGGAGCGCCGCTACCCACCGAAGGATTGGAAACTTGCACGTCGGGCGTAGCCCCGGAAGAGCCAAATTTGAAATTTCCGGCGGCGGCCATGGTGCCGGTGACCGATGGCGTGTATTGGGTCATGTTGAGAACGTTGAAGCACTCAATCCGGAATTGTCCACTAAGACGCTCGGAGAATTTCACATCTTTGGTTACGGACAAATCCCAGAGCTTGAGTCCGATGGCGCGGAACAAGTTGCGTTCTACGTTTGCGAGCGTCCCAAAGGCGGGCGGCAGCAAGATCGCCCCATTCTGTTCGTAGCAGCCGTATCTCGCGAGGGCGTTGGCAAAAGTGTAGCCTGGAAACAATGGTGTACTGCCGGCATCCAAAGCCGAGGCCCTCGCCTTGCAGTCCGTATTGCTTGCGCCCCCGAAGTACGGAATTGAGCCGGGACCCATGCCGTCGAATGCCGTTGGGTTGCCGAAAAAGTCCCAAGCGTCGGTCTTAAGCCCATTCCCGCTGATGTCGTTGGTCGCGTCACTCACGTTCCACGGGAGCGCACTTTGCACGTTGACGACGGAATTGAGCCTCCACCCCTCGAGCATCTGGGCGAAGCCCTTCTTTCCAGGCAGAGCATAGGTCAAAGACATAGTCATGCGATGCCGCACGTCGTTTCCCGTAGCGGCGTAATCCTGCCTTACGCTGGCGGGATTTCGTGGAAGGGATGATCCATTCCAGTCACCGTCGGCTTCGCCCAAGGCATGCCCAAAGGTGTAGCCCACGAGATAGGAAAGTCCGTGCGAGGGCCGGCCCGTCAGAGTGGCTTGCAGGGCGTTGTAATTGCTGACGTCTTGGTTCGAAATCTGAATGATGTTCGACAGGTACGGGAACTTGCTGAAGTACGGCCTGCTCATATTCTCGCAGGTCGTGTTCACAGAGGCAGCGGCAATACTTGCCGGCGCGATCGGGACACACTTCGTTGCGCCCGCCGGCAGCGTCGCCCACCCGGAACCAGCAGCAGGCGCGTTGATGTCGTTCAGGCCCATCAATCCCGTGCCATGAGTCCCTACATAGGCGAGCTGTAGCGACACGTTATTCGAAAACGCATGCTGGACACTTAGGTTCCAGGCGCCTGCGTAGGGTCTGTTGAAGTCGGGACTCACCGACAGGATGGGGCAAGGCTTGTTGTTGGGAGCTGCGGCAGCACCGCCCCCAGGCGCCAGTGGAGAATCGCAGCGAAGTGCGCCGCTGGGCAGCACTGGCCCGGCAATCGTCCAATTAACCTGCGACTGCGGGAACTGCACGTTGCCGGTAGTGATGGTTCCCGGACCCGGAACCCCGCCCAGCAGAGCTGCAGTTGGGTCGAAGTTCAGTCCCAGAACAGAGATCCCCGCCAGTCCCTGCTGCGAGACAAATGCGTTGTAGCCTTCAATCACGTAAATGATGCTGGCACCGCCGCGCAAAACCCACTTCGCATTCCCACCTAGGTCCCAGGCGAAGCCCAGGCGCGGCGAGAAGTTGTTATGGCGCTGCCAGAGGGGGCTGTTCGGGCTCTCTTGCACCAGCCCGGAAGCCGAAGTCGGGTCGAAGCGAGCCAATAGATCGTGGGCCTCGTGCATGGGTGTCACGGTCTCGTACCGTAGTCCCGCATTAATGGTGAACCGGTTGGTTATACGCCAGTCATCCTGTGCGAATGCCGCGTACCCCCATTCGGTGATGTCCCGCGCCGGTTGACCCACCAAGAGCGATGCGCCATTCGAGGCGTTTAGCGTCCCGGTTAAGAAATTCGTCAGATTCGTGAAGCTAAAGCTGCCCTTCGAGCCGCCATAGGTCCCGCCGATGTACTCCAAGTGCCGCATTTCATACCCAACTTTGAACGAATGCCGCCCCCGGTTATAGGACACGTTATCGAGGAACTCCGCCGTCGTATCCGGCCCCTGTATCTTCGGGAAACTGCCGCAGCAACCCAGCCCCGAGAAGCCGCCGCTGATCGTAATGTTCGGGAATCCGCAATTGGAAGGCAGGCCCACGCCAGAGAGCGGGTTTGTGTTCGTATTGAGGTTCGCGAGATAGCTGTAATCGGGATGCGCCACGCTGCTGAGGCAATCGCCGGGGTAGCTTTGTTGATTATATCGGCTGGCGCCGGCGCGAGNNGAGCCTCATTCACCACCGTGGATTTCGGCAGCCACGTCCATTGCAAACCGTAAACCATCGATTTGGCATGCGTTTGGGTGTCCCAATAATCCTGCGCCGCGCCATTATTCTGAGGCGCCAAAGAGTCGTAGTTCCCAAC
>PLJR01000198.1 GCA_003140295.1 Acidobacteriota bacterium | reverse complement strand
GTCGCCTTCGCTTCTTGTTGAGGGAGTTCAGGGGGAAAAGCGGGGACGGGATAGAGTATTGAAATCTCGTCATTCTCTATTTAGGGCAGATGGATGGCTACTTCTGAGGCATGAAGGTAGCTTTTTCCACCGGCACCGGGAAGGATCGTGAACGCGTCATTGTCCGAAGACCCTTCAAGGCTCCGTGCTTCACCCCATTCGGCGACATAGCAATGGCTGCCTGTCTAATACAAAGAACAGTCAAGGCGCAACGGCCCCATCCGCGAATGCCTGGATGCCGCCGGCACTTGGGATTGCCGCCTCGGCTAAGCTATTTATTGTTNNGGCTGCTTCGGCGTCCACCCAGTATGATTTGCGCGCCCTCAGTTCGAGTTCCGGCCGGTCCTTGAGCTTCAGTCCCAGTGCATGGAGTCCTGGGCTTGGCGATTGGGGACGGAAGCTCAGGACATAGTAGTTTGCCGCGTCGTTCGAGATGGTTATCAGGTGTTGGCTGAGCGTCGTTGNNCGCAACGGTGGCAGCAGATCACTCGCGCAGTCCAGCGCCTGAACGCTGCGCTTGCCGCGCGCATCCGGGTCGGCATCTGCGTCGTGGCTCATGCAGCCACCCTGCGGGTACGGCTCGGCCGAGTAAGAACTTCCTCCCGGCCGGGGCAGCTTCGATGCCTCGTGCTTCAGTGCTGCTTTCGTGCTCGAAAAGCCGAAACCATAAATCGAGGTGTTGGTGTCGTCGACTACCCGTAGGGCATCCTCGAAGCTTGTTTGGCTGTCGCCGTCAACCGTCTCGCTGAAGAGCAGCACCGCACGGCGATAGATTGGCGGCTGCTTGCGCAAAAGATTGATGCCGAAGTTGAGCGCGTCAAGAATGGCCGCGCCCGGATCACCCTGNNTCCGTATTGGTGGTGAAGTCCTGTTCGAGGCGAGGCTTGCTATCGAAAGTGATTACAGCGACGCGATGCGCCACATCGCCGATGACGGCATCCAGCACCGCCCCCAGATCGCCGTAGTCACCCAGGTGTGATGCACCCTGGCCCCCGGTCTGCACGATGACGGCCAGCGCCAGGGGCTGCGAGCCGGTATCGGGCTCCAGCCGCAACGACTGCGGAACGCCGTTATCGGTGAGGATGAAATCGTCGGCGGTGAGGGAGAAGACAATCTCGCCGGCCTTGGTCTTCACCAACGCCGGCACCAACACCAGGTTCGAGCGCACGGCGAGGGACGGGATCTGCGAGCTGGCTGAGGATGGTTCACTACTTTGCGCACTGGCCGCCACTCCAGAGAGTAGGACGGTGCTCAAGACACCGGTTGCCATTGCGCAAAGCATACTCATTAGATGCGGCATCGGAAGTCACGGGTCGAAGCCGGGGGCCTTTGCCCTGGCAAACTTTCGTAGGCGGGCACCTAACTTATTACCGGTTAAACTGTGTGCTGTTCCTGACAATAATCCGGGGCACGCCGTGGTAGTAGTTAATCGATCCCGTAGCGCACACATGTTCTCCTGTGCGAGGGAGTGCCCCTACTTTCTGTCGATCTTCCTCCCACACCAGGATTGCGAATACCTGATTTGGAAAGGCGGAATCCAGATCGATGAAGGTTGGCTTGCCTCGGCTGCCCATCGCAACATGTTCGTTTCCCACGATCCCGCAGACCGTGGCCTTGTCGCCGTCATGTGACCTGGCTTGAGAGGTGGTAAGCGTTTGGGACTGGCCAATAGAAGTCATTACCAGCAAGACGGCTGCAAAGCCGGTCGATTTCACGGCTTCTCCTCAAATGAGGTAACGAGTGACGCTTCCTTTCATCCGGGAGTCTAGCACAGGATCAGAGTTCGCCCATTCTTTGTGAGCGGCCAGTAATCACGAAGGTAAGGCGGGGAGGCGGAGCCCACCCGCACTCCTGCGCGGAGACCTGCAGCCAGCGTCGTAGCCGAGCAGTTGGAGTCGCTGCGCTGATGTTGCCAAGTTCAACAGCACCGGCACGGCTCTTCTTGACAGCAGTTCCAAAGATTTCCCTGTTACTCCAGGAGCCATGCAAACGAGGAAAAGGNNGCGGGCAGGGAATCTGGTTTTGCCGCCGTTCTCATTAGCACGGGAACGGCGCTTCTTTACTCCACCTATCTGGGGGGCAGCCACGGGTTTTGATCTGTTCGCCGTGGGCATCATAGGTTAGGATCAAGGCAGTTTGAGCCCTTCGCGCGCGACAGCAGGTGCGACGCGAGGCACGACATGATCTGCCCCACCCATGCACGCCGAGCCTCTGTTTTTGAAAGACACATTCACCGCGTGGGGCTGGTGCCCGAATTCGTCCACCCGGCAGATGTTGCGGACCTACGGAGAAGTAAAGGAGCGGGCCGTCCCATGAAGGAGATCACCCTGAAAGTGAACGGCCGTCAGCACCTCTTGGCGGTTGATCCAGAAACGACTCTGCTATTCGTTCTCAACGACGAGCTTGGGCTGCGCGGCCCGCGATTCGGTTGTGGAATGGCTCAATGCGGCGCCTGCAGCGTGATGATGCGCGGCCAGGTCGTGCGCTCGTGCGTCATGCCCCTGAAGGCAGTTGGTCAAGACGAAGTCACGACGCTGGAGGGTTTGGGCACGCCTGAACAGCCTCACCCAATCCAGCAAGCATTTATTGAGGAAGGAGCGGCCCAATGCGGGTTCTGCCTCAGTGGCGTAATCCTGACGGCGAAGGCCGTTCTCGATGTAAAACCGAATGCCTCTGATCAAGAGATCCGCGATGCGTTGGGTGGCGTTCTGTGCCGCTGCTTCACGCACATTCGCATGTTGCGCGCAATTCGAAAGTACGCCGAGGCAAGACGAACATGATTGAGTCCCGGCGTGACTTTCTGAAAAGTTGTGGCGCCCTGATTATCACTTTCAGTTCCGCGCCGGTGAGTTTGCTGTCCGCGCAGAGTCCAGGACCCTTCGGCACCCATCCGTCCCACATTGATCCAGAGAAGCTCGATTCCTGGTTAGCCGTCGGCGACGACGGGGTCGTCACAGCATATACAGGGAAATGTGACTTCGGGCAGGGCATTCTTACGGTTCAATCCCAGCTCGTCGCGGAGGAGCTGTGTGTTCGGATCGCCCGCGTCAAGCTCATCCAGTGCGATACATCTATTTGCCCGGATCAGGGGACCACGTCTGGCAGTCAATCGACTCCGACGAACTTTAACTCAGAAAATCTCGCACTCGCCGCAGCCACCGCTCGGGAAGCCCTGTTGAGTCTCGCTGCTACGAAATTGGGAGAGCCGGTTGAGAATCTAACGGTGGCGGACGGCGTCATCACGGGCACGATGGGACGCCACGTCAAGTATGAGGAACTTATTGGAAACAAGCATTTGAATCTTCCGTTGAGCCCGACAGCGAAGCGGCGATCGGCTGCGGATTGGACGGTGCTGGGCAAACCAATTCCTTCGCTGGATAGAACCGCCCTGATGACCGGTCAATTCGAATTCGTTCACAATGTCCGAGTCCCCGGAATGTTGCACGGGCGCGTGGTGCGCCCGCCAGAGATGGGAGCAACGGTCGTCCGTGTAGATGAACAATCGGTGCGAAATATTNNCCGCCGCAGAAAGATTTCTTCGACCATCTTCAGAAGCAGCCTGCCCACGACGCTCTCAGCGTTGACTCTCAGGACGTTGACGCTCGGCTCGCTGACGCGACCAGTATCATTCGGGCCCGATACACATATCCGTACCAGATGCACGGATCCGTAGGCGCATTGTGCGCGGTGGCCGACGTTAAGCCGGCGAGCGCAACTGTATGGTCGGCAACACAGTCGGCTTATCCGACGAGGAGCATCGTCGGAAAGCTCCTGAATATGCCGCTTGATAAAGTGCGCGTGATCTACGTGCGGGGATCGGGCTGCTACGGACTGAATGGCGCCGATGCCGTGTCCTTTGATGCGGCCATACTCTCCCAAGCGGCAGGAAAACCGGTCCGGCTCCAGTTCTCCCGCCCAGACGAAATGATGTGGGAGAACTTGGGTTCAGCGTGCACGGTGCAGCTTCGTGCCGGGCTTGCGCGGGATGGACGCATCATCGCCTGGGATCGAGAGGACTGGGTCGCCTCGATGGGCAATCGTCCGGGCTACGACCAGCCGGGGAACGTTATCACTGGCATGCTGTTGGGATATGAACCTGAGTTGCCTGAGCCTCGCTCTGCCAAGCCGCCTGCCGGCAAGTTTCGTAACCAGAGCAACACGGTGCCGTCTTACTTCGCTGGATGCATTGCTGGCAGCTGTGGTGGCGATGGAACCATCCGTAGTGCCCTGGCCCTGACTCATACTGTGCGCTCGCCGTTTTTCACCGGGCCGCTCCGTTCACCGTTGCGGATTCAGAATACGTTCGCCAACGAATGCTTCATGGACGAGCTCGCCGCCCGCGCGAAAGCCGATCCCGTCGAATTTCGCGTCCGCCACTTGAGCGAATCGCGCCTGAGCGATGTCGTCAAAGCCGCCGCCAAGTACGCGAATTGGGACCCGCGCCCCTCTCCCCGCGCGCCAACTCCGAAGACCGGCATCGCCACCGGCCGCGGCATGGCCTGCGTCGCCTACGAAGGCGACAACGGCTTCGCCTCACTGATCGCCGAAGTCGCCGTCAATTGCGACACTGGAGCAGTCACCGTCAAGCGCATCGTCATCAGCAATGACAGCGGCCCCATCTCCAATCCCGACGGCCTGCGCAACCAGATCGAGGGCGGCGCCCTCCAGGGCATGAGCCGCGCCCTCCGCGAAGAGGTCACCTGGGACGATCAGAAAATTACCTCGGTCGACTGGCAAAGCTATCGCACTTTCCCGCTCGGCTTCGACATACCCAAAATCGAAGTCGTGCTCCTCAATCGCCCCGACCACGACGCCACCGGAGCCGGCGAAACCTCCATCACCATTGTCGCCGCGGCCATCGGCAANNGCTCGGCTAGCAATCGGCGGGCACGCCACGACGACTCGCGCCTTCCTCTGCCGCTTTTCCGCTCGCCGGCGCATCAAACGATCGTGCCTACGCCCCCGCCAGCGCCAGCGCCCCCGCCCATGCCGAATCCCGAATTCCGGCGCGACATCGTCGTTATCGGCGGATCCGCTGGCGCCCTGGAAGCCCTGAAATCGCTCGCGCCTCTCCTGCCCGCCGATTTGCCCGCCGCCATTTTTGTCGCCGTGCACATGGCCAGCGATTTTCCCAGCTATCTTCCCGCCATTCTCACCTCGTCGGGCCGNNCCGCTCTCCAGCCCAAGGAGCGCCAGCGCATCCGCCACGGCGTCATTTACGTTGCGCCCCCCGATCATCATCTCCTGGTCGGCGAAGGATTCGTCGAAATCAGCCGCGGCCCTCGCGAAAATCGCGCCCGCCCAGCCATCGATCCGCTCTTCCGCTCCGCGGCCCGGTCGTATGGCCCTCGGGTCCTCGGCATTGTGCTTTCCGGCAACATGGACGACGGCTCCTCCGGCTTGATGGCTGTGAAGATTCGCGGCGGCCTGGCCGTCGTACAGGCCGCCGCCGAAGCCCTTTGCCCCGAAATGCCCCAACGTGCCAAGGAATACGCCCAAGCCGACGCGGAATTACCCGCTGCTGAAATTGCCTCTCTCATCGCCCGCGTTGCCAGTGACGATCTTCCCCTTCGCGAGCCCGCTCCGGAGACCCACATGCCCGATGAAACCGACCGCGAAGCCGCCAAGGCATACCTCGAGACCGACGCAAATCAGGAGAAAATTGGCCACTCTTCCGCCTACGCCTGCCCCGAGTGTCACGGCGTCATGTGGGAAGTCGAGGAGGGCCAGATGCTGCGCTTTCGCTGCCGTGTCGGCCACGCCTACACTGCCGATGCGCTCCGCGGCGCTCTTTCAGACTCGGTGGAAGAGGCCCTCTGGGCCGCGATGCGCAGTCTCGAGGAAAAAGCCTCTTTGCTCCGCCGCATGGGCGCCCGCTCCGGTGACAAACGCGCCGCCGAATACCAGCAAGAGGCCGGCCAGTTCGACCGTCACGTCGAAACCATTCGCCAGATTTTAATTCGTAATGAGCGTATCGAAGCGCGCGAAAAGGGAGCTTCTGCCTGAGGTTGGCCCTGCTTGCATTGCTCTGCCTGCCGTTACGCCTTACGTCTAGTGCACGCCCGCCTGCTGTTGCCCGTTCTCACCGCCGGTGCCGGCCTTGATTTGCACCGTGGCTTTCACCACCGTCCCATTTTTACCGGACTTGATTTTCAGCTCCCCGCCCAGTTGCGTCAGCCGTTCCTTCATCCCCAGAATGCCCACTCCGAAGGTCTGTTTCGAGTCCGTGCCAGACAATAATTCCGCCGGCAGGCCTCTGCCATTATCGCGGACCTCGAGCGTTATCCCATTCTCCGTTTGCGCCAGCTCGATCCGCGCCTCTTTGGCCCCCGAGTGCCGGTGGATGTTGGTGAGCGACTCCTGAATCACGCGAAACAGCGCGAGTTCCACCGGCTGTGGCAGGCGGCCGAATTCCGCCGGCGCCAGAAATTCCACCGGTATTTTCGCCCGCTCTGAAAACGTGTTGACCATCGACCGCGTTGCCGAAACCAGCCCCGTCTCGTCCAGCAACGGCGGGTGCAACACGTGGGACAGCGTGCGAATATCCTGAAAGGCCCCGTCGATCATCTCCATGGTGTCGAGTAGCCGCTTGTCGGTCGGCGTGAACCCCGACGTCTTCGCGATCGAATCCAGGAACATCCTCGCGGCCGCCAGTTTTTGCCCCGTAGAATCGTGTAAATCCCGCGCGATACGCCGCCGCTCCTCGTCCTGCACTCTCATCAAGTGCCCGGAAAGCTGCCGCAGACTCTCTTGCGAGTGTTTTTCCTCCGTGACGTCCGTATTGATTTCTAAAATTACCGCCTGCCCCTCGCGTTGCGGCATCAGCGCCCACCGGCTGCTCACGAATCGCCGCTGGCCGTCCCGCCGCGTTTGCGCCAGTTCGCCCTCCCAGTGGCCGCTGCGCTCGAGTTCCGCCCGGATTTGCGCGAAGGGAATCGGAAATTCAGTGTGCAACAGCTCATGGGTCGTGTTCCCCAGCGCTTCCTCTTTTTTCCATCCGTACGTCTCTTCCGCGCCGCGATTCCAGTATTGTATGGTCCCCTGCACATCGCGCACCATCACGGCATCGTGGGCCAAATCGAGCAGCAGCCCCTGCGTTCTTACCGAGTCGTTTTGCCTCCACTTTTCCGTGACGTCTTCAATCGACAGGAATATCAGGTGTTCTCCCGCATTCGGTTCGATCCGGCGCGCGTTCAAAACCATGATTCGTTCGCCGATATGCTGGAAGCTTTGGCGCACTTCGAAGTCGTCGATGCGCGTGTTTTCCTTCGTGATGGACTCCAGCAACTGTCGCAGTGCGGGGATATTCCACTCTCCGCCCCCCAGTTTGTAGATCAGCCGGTTTTCGGTTTCACCCTTGGATACGCCGAAACGCCCGTAGAATGCGCGATTCGCCACCAGTACCCGCAAGTCGCTGTCCAGCACCAAAATCGATTCCCGCGCGTTCTCGATCAGCGTATCCGCGTACGCCTTCGTCTCCTCCAAGCTTCGCTTCAAAGTATTGATGTCTTCAAAGCTGATCACCGCTCCATCGATCCGGTTGTCCCAGGTCTTGTACGGCCGGGCACGCATCATGTACCAGGTGCCTTCCGAATCGCGCACTTCCCGCTCGTTCAGCGAATTCGCATCAATCGTTTCGCGCACAATTCCGTCCAGGTTGCCCGGCTCCAGGTTCGGCCGAATCTCTCCCAGCTTCCTGCCTACGTCGCCCGGCAGCAGGTTCAGCAGTTTCTGCGCCGGAGGTGTGAACCTGCGGATGCGGACATCATTCGTCACCATCACCACGGGTATATTTACGTTAGCCAGCAAATTGAGCAGGTCGTTATTGGCCATGCTCAATTCCGTGTTCCGCGTTTGCAGCTCTTCGTTTACCGTCGTCAGTTCCTCGTTACTCGACTGCAACTCCTCCTTGGCCGTTTCCAGTTCCTCGTTGGTGCTTTGCAATTCTTCGTTCGAAGACAACACCTCCTCGTTCGCCGTCTTGAACTCTCCCAGCGTTTCTTCATGGTCTTCGATCAGCGTTTGCAGCTCCGCTCGAAGCTGCCGCACTTCCCGCATCAGCCGTTGGGCTTCTCGCGATTGCGAAGCGCCCTTGCGATTGGATTTCGCAGCTCGCCGCTCGCCCTGGCCCCCGGCCGCCGTGGGCCGCCTCTCCTGGAAAGCCACCACGTAATATCGTTCCTTCGGGTTGCTTCCCGAAATCGGCATGACCTCCAGGTCCACCTCCCGCGTTTGTCCTTCCGGTCCGATCCGCACCCCTTCTTTACGGACCGTCACCTCTTCCTTCTTCGCTTTGTTCAGCGCCGCTCGCAAATCCACCAGCAGCCCTTCTCGCGCCATCTTGGCCAGGCTGAACGTCGGGTGTCCTTCGGCCGGCTCCAGATACGCTCCGGTCTTTCCGCGAAATTGCACGATCTCCAGGTCGGAGTTCAGCACGATGCTCGCCGGCAAAAATCGGTTCGCCAGCTGCCGCTCCACTTCCTTTTCCACGCTCATAACCGGGGGCGCGGCTCGCTGTATTTTGGCGTCGCCGGGCGCGCGAAATGAATTGTCAATGGCCGTAAAATAAGTAATCAGCCGCGCCGACTCTTTCTTTTTCTGATAAATCCTGTACTTTTTATCGATGGGCGTGAAGTAGTCCGCGTAAGTTCCCAGGCTTTCCGAGCTTCCCAGCAGCAAATAGCCGCCCGCTTTCAGCCCGTAATGCAGCGCTGGAATCACCCGTTTTTGCAGTTCCGGGCCCAGGTAGATCAACAAATTGCGGCAACTGATCAAGTCCAAATTCGAAAATGGCGGGTCTTTGGTCACGTTCTGCCTGGCGAATACGCACACCTCCCGCACGGCCTTTTGGACTTGGTAGCCCTCCGCCACCCGCGTGAAAAACCGCCTCAATCTGGCCGGTGATACGCCCTCCATTTGCCCTTCTCCATACAGGCCGGCCCGTGCTTTATCCAGAATGTCGTCGCTGATGTCCGTGGCAAAAATCTGGATGCCCGGGGATCCCGTGAATCGGCGCGCATCTCCCTGGGAGATGTACTCCATGAGCGCAATGGCCAGTGAGTAGGCCTCCTCGCCCGTCGAGCATCCCGGTACCCAAATCCGCACTGGCCGCGCGTTCGCTTTGCGGTCCTTCAAAAGATTCGGGAATATCTCCTTCTGTAGCGCTTCGAACGCACCCGCATCCCGGAAGAAACCCGTCACGTGAATCAGAATTTCCCGGTACAGCTCGTCCAGTTCTCCGGGTGTATCCCTCACGAACCGGATGTAATCTTTAAAGCTCTCCACCCGATTCAGCACCATGCGGCGTTTGATCCGCCGGTGGAGCGTGGTCTTTTTGTACTGCGAAAAATCCACTCCCCGGGCTTCACGTATCATGTTGAACAGCGGTGCCAGTTCCGTGGCGTCCGCAATCTCCGCCGGATCGAGGACTCGCGCTACATAAGGATGTTTTCCGATTCTCGCCAGTTCTTCCGCAATTCCTTGCGGGCTTAACACGAAATCAACGAACCCCGCCGCCACCGCGCTGTGCGGCATGCTCGTGTACTTCGCCGTGCCCTCATCCTGCGCGAACGTGATTCCACCCGCCTCCTTGATCGACCCGCATCCCGCGGTCCCGTCCGACGCGGTTCCCGATAAGATCACGCCAATCGCTTGGTCGCCCCGCTCCTCCGCCAGCGAATCCAAGAAACTGTCGATCGGCCGGTGATGTCCGCGGCCCGTGGTTCGCGTGGATAGCCGCAGCAGTCCATCCTTGATGATCATGTCGGCATTCGCCGGCATCACGTAAACATGATTGCGTTCCACCACCATCCCCTCGGTGGCTTCCATCACCGAAATTTTCGTCTTTCGCGACAGTATCTCCTCGAGCGCGCTGCTGTGCGTGGGGTCCAGATGCTGTACCAGCACGAAGGCCATGCCCGTTATCTCCGGCAAGTGTTCCAAAAGCTCGGAGAACGCCTCGAGTCCCCCAGCGGACGCACCCACACCCACGACTGGAAATAAAGGGTTGCTCGCAGGCGCGACCGCCGCCTCCGGGGCCGGGTGACTCTGCTCCATAGCAGTCTGTTGGGAAGACTGATCCTGCGGTTTCGACTCGGGAGCGCGCTTTTTCCTTGGCGGCTTTCTCACTGAAGAACCCCGTGCATCTCGCCTGAACTTGACTGCGCCGTGCCGCGGTTTTTAGGCCCGAATTATATTGCTTCCCCCTCGGTTCTCAAATGTTACTGGTGCGGGCTCTACTTGGATCGCTTCTCTGGTCCCCCCACGCCTATGGTGCCGCCGAGATCCACCACAACACCTTTGCCACGATCCGCCACCCCGCCCGGTTTCCCATCACCACCGCGCGGTGCTCCCGGTTTTCCGATTCCAGCATGTCGAATTTCGAGTATCGCCGGAACCGCGAAACGCACAGCCCCTTCTCTTCGTGTGACACGATCACAATCTTCCCGTCCAGTTTCGCCCGGTCCGTGTCCGACGAATCCACCGCCGCGATGTCCCCGTTGTGAATCAACGGTTCCATGGAGCGGCCGTTAATCCGTATCAGGCTCGTATATCCCGGATGGGGGCACCAGTCCTGCGGCGCGCCCATTACCGTCCGCGCCGGTATCCGGCTCAGATTGCTCCGCTTATCTCCCTCGCCGCCGTGTGTTCCCGCAGTCGCCTGAAGCACTGGGATGTGCACCATTTTAGCCTTGGGACCCGCATGTGCGTGGTCGAGTTCCGCATCCACCTCTGCCGGAAGTTGCTTGCGCTCCCGCTCCGGCAGCACCCGCACGACGTCGCTGCTTTGCAGCCCAGCCTTTTCCCAGTAGAACCAGCAATCTGGCTTTCCGGCCAGCTTGCCCAGTTCGATATAATAATGCGCGCTCGGCGCCACCCGCCCTTTTTCCCATCGCGATACC
This sequence comes from Acidobacteriota bacterium, assembly GCA_003140295.1. GTDB lineage: Bacteria > Acidobacteriota > Terriglobia > Acidiferrales > UBA7541 > Palsa-189. The sequence continues at coordinate 3,075 of PLJR01000198.1, read as the reverse complement.
GTCATCGCCGAACAGTCCAGCAGGCGTGCCAATTCGCTTTGCGAAATTCCCATGCGGGCCCGCAAATCACGGGTCTGTTGCGCCCATTCGTTGGCGCTGCGCGGTTTCCCCGTGGTTCTTTCCTTGCGAGTTTCCCGGATATGTGGGTGGAAGTTTCGACCCGCCATGTGGGCCCCCTGTAGCCGAACTAGTAAACGTAATACCCCAGTTTTCGTGAAGAGTCTAGCAACAATTCTAGTCGGCCAGCTCTCAATCCGGAAATTGTAGGTGTCTAGTTTATCACTTATCCACAGGCCGGTTAAAATCGGATCGCAGCTAGGCTCCCCGCCGATCATTCTTGACGAGGATTTTGTATTCTCGCTTGGCTCTATCTGGCCACGGGATCGTGGAAATGCTATCTCAGGAAGCGAAACGTCTGTCGAGGGAAAATTGCGTAACCAGGAAATTGCGTACGAGGAAATTGAGTAACGCGGAACTTAGCTCAAGCCCAGCAAGGTCTGGGCTTGGCTGATAAGCGTGCCGGCACCTTCCGCCTTCGATACCACCGCGTTGATTCCCGCGGCGCGCGCGTCGCCATCGGCCACCACGTTCCTGTGCATCGTGAACAGCAGGATCATCGCCGACGGCTTCATATTGCTAAGGATTCGCGCCGACTCCAACCCGTTCATTCCCGGCATGGAGAAATCCAATACGATTAGATCGGGCTTGAGTTGCCGGGCTTTCTCGATTGCGTCCTGGCCATCCACGGCTTCTCCGCAGACCTTGAAGGCCGGCTCGGATTCGAACAGGCAGCGAAGGCCCCTGCGCACCATTTCATTATCGTCCACGATCAGTACGCAATTAGCCAAAAGAGGACCCATTTAGTGAAAGAGTTTGCAGCCCCACACTGACAACCTCTGGCCGCTGAAGCAATACCCTCGTTCGTGTAGGTGTTCTTGTTCTAACATTTTTGGTTATTCAGATTTCCCTCCATGGCCCCCGCACGGGTCTGCCTCAAGATAGCTTACTGGCTCGCGCATCGGCCTCCGTCGGCGTTCGAACTCCCAACCTCCAGACGATTACCATCCTTCTATAGTTTGCCAGAAGTAATAATTCGTGTTAGCGTGGTGTGTAGTTCTCTCGCTCAGTCGGTCTCGCATCGGCTGCCCCCTGTGTCTCGCGGGGTTTACCCATTGCATACCGTATCCGAGCGGCGGGTGTCAAAACGCGCGAATTATCCGTATTATTTTCAACAAGTTACGAACTGCATGTTTGCTAACTACTTTGTTCTGATAAACATGCAAATGCCCTGGGGGTATGGCACCCTTTTGCGGTAAAGTCAAACGGTTGCATTCAATTTGAAGGAGGATTTCATGGCTAAATCAACACAGCTTTTGAAGGGCATCCTGATCGTCGCGCTTTCGATTCTGCCGGCCGCCCTGCCGGTCGCCGCTCGCGCCCAGAGCAATGACGATAACAAGAGCGTCGGGCGGGATGTTAAAGACGCGGGTCACGCCACCAAGGAAGCGGGAAAGAAAACCGGTCACGAAACCAAGAAGGACACCAAAAAAGTCGTCCACAAGGCCGCTCGCAAGACAGGTCAAGGTGCCGACAAGGTAGAGGACAAAACTCGGAATACCGATAACGACAAGCGCTAGGTCCGGGCGGTCTCGCTTCGCGGGCTACCTTCCTACCGCCGCTTTCTCTTGCGCGTAAAGCAGGTAGTCCGCGTATGGTCCCTTGAAGTCCTCGATTCGCCCGTTTTGGAAATGCCATATGCGCGTAGCCACTTCATCGATCACGTCGTGATCGTGGGTGACCAGCAAAACCGTTCCTTCATACTTCTGCAAGGAAACATTCAGCGCGTTGATCGATTCCAGATCCAGGTGGTTCGTCGGTTCGTCGAGGATCAGGAAATTCGGTTTCTGAAGCATCAACCGGCAGAAGATGATGCGCGCCGCCTCGCCACCGGATAGCGCTTCGGTGCGTTTCAAGGCGTCGTCACCGCTGAACAGCATCTGCCCGAGCACGCCGCGCAGCTCCTCTTGCGACGCTTTGGGATCGAACTCGTGCAACCATTCGAGGATTTTCACTCCGTGCGGAATCGACTCCGTGTGATCCTGCGCGAAGTATCCGACAGCAGCCTCGTGTCCCCAAATTACTCTTCCGCTGGTGAGAAATGCTCCATCGTAGCCGCTAGTCTTGCGCAGTTCGGCGTCTGGAGTCGTCGGGGAATTGGCCAATAGCGCATTCAGCAACGTGGTCTTGCCCGCGCCATTCCGGCCCATCAATGCAATTTTCTCGCCTCGCATCACGCTGGCGGTGAAAGTTCGAATGACTGCGGCTTCATCGTAAGATTTCGTAACGCCTTCCAACTCAAGAATGTGTTTTCCTGAGGGACGCTTTTGCTCAAATTTCAAAAACGGGCGCTGAATGTTCGACTTGGCAAGTTCCGTGACCTGCAGGCGCTCGACTTCCTTGCGCCGCGACTGCACCTGGCTGGAGCGGGTTCCGGCGGCGAAGCGGGCGATGAATTCGTTCAACTGGGAGATTTTCTTCTCGCGCTGCGCGTTTTGCGATTCGATTTGCGAGCGAATGGCCGTTTTCGCGAGAACCATATCGTCGTAGCCGCCGTTGTACATGATCACGGTTTCGTAATCGATGTCAGCGGTGTGAGTACACACGCTATTGAGAAAATGGCGGTCGTGGGAGATGACAATCAGGACGCCTTCGTATTCGAGCAGGTAGTCCTGGAGCCAGTGCACGGAATCGAGGTCGAGGTTGTTGGTGGGCTCGTCGAGAAGCAGGGCCGGCGGGTTTCCGAAGAGGGCTTGCGCGAGGAGCACGCGCACTTTTTGGCCGCCTTGCAGTTCGCCCATTTGGCGCTCATGCAAAGTGCTGTCCACACCGAGGCCGTCGAGGAGGATGGCGGCGTCAGCTTCCGCGGTGTAGCCGCCCTCTTCACCGACAATGCCTTCAAGTTCACCCAGACGCATGCCGTCGGCGTCGGTCAGCGAGTCATGAGGCTTGGCGTAAAGTTTGTCGCGTTCTTCGAGGGCTTGCCAGAGCGGGGCGTTGCCCATGATGACGGTGTCG
>PLJR01000229.1:1837-5100 GCA_003140295.1 Acidobacteriota bacterium | reverse complement strand
ACCTTCCGGGGAGAGTCCGCGTTTTCTACCTGGCTGCACCGGTTGTCGGTGAATGTGGTTTTGATGCGGCTCCGCAAGAAAACGCTGGCGGCGTCCTCACTTGACGAAACTACCGACTCGGAGGAAGAAAGCGGTGGGCCGCGGAAGGATATTGGAGGGCCGGATCTGCGTTTGTTGGGATCGGTCGATCGGGTGAATTTGGAGCGCGCCATGGAACAATTGCCGCCCGGCTATCGCTCGATCTTCGTGCTGCACGACGTGCAGGGGTACGAGCACAACGAGATTGCCGCCATCCTGCACTGTTCGATCGGCAACTCCAAATCGCAGCTGCACAAGGCCCGCATGCGCCTGCGCAAACTACTGTTCCCCCGGCGTCTGCGACGCGGAAAATCCCTCACCGCGAAGTACGAAAAGTCGACCCAATAAACGGCTATAAAAGAAACCTCATACTGTAAAGAGCCCTCATAAACATCCCGCTCGGGCTGACTCGCGTTTTCAGCGGGCACTTGGCATTACTTCGTCCGATGAAAGCGACCTCGCTGCCTGCCAAGTCCATCGATAACGCTTGACAAAAATCGAGGGCGGTACTACAAGGCAAGCAAACTGACGCCCACTCACCTTGATGCAACGTCAGGACGCGTCGAAATCCGCATGGCAACTTGAGCTCCATTTATGGGGCGAAAGGATCAGGCAAATGAGGAAACGAAATTGGTTGGCAGGTTTAGGTTTGGTCGGATGCGTTATCGCCGGTGGCGCAAGCCTTCATATCATCGGCCGGGCCGCGGCCGCACCACCGCCGACCGGTCAAATGGTACCGGTTTTTGAAGTCGACACTGCATGGCCAAAACTTCCGAACGACTGGGTCCTGGGCAACGTTTCGAAAATCGTGGTCGACCGGCACGATAACGTGTGGCTGATTCACCGGCCCCGTACCGTACTGGCAGGGAAGATGGCCGCACCGCCCGTTGTGGAGCTGGACGCAAACGGTAAGTTCGTGCAGGCGTGGGGTGGCGACGGCGCCGGGTACGATTGGCCGGATGCCGAGCACAACATTTTCGTGGATCATAAAGATAACGTCTGGATCAGCGGCAGCAGTCCCAGCGGCCAATCGAAAACGAAGCGATCCGACGACATGATCGATAAATTCACCAATAAAGGAAAATTTCTGCTGGAGATTGGCGGTCGCTCCGTGAGTAAGGGAAGCACGGACCCCAAGAGCGTGAACAAGCCTGGGGATCTGTTCGTCTCCGCCAAGACAAACGAGGTGTATGTTGCTGACGGGTACGGTAATCGCCGCGTGGTTGTTTTTGATGCGGATACCGGCGCGTTCAAGCGCATGTGGGGCGCGTTCGGCAAGCCGCCGGTGGACGATCCCGATTCTGGCGGGCCGGGCGCCTCGGGCGGCCCCCTGAACGCGGAAGGAGCCGCGGAAGGCGGCGGCGCCCCTCGGACGCTTGATACGGGAGGAGACGGATCTCCGAAATTTGCCAGCCCGGTCCATGGCGTTCTGGTATCGAACGACAACATCTTGTATGTGGTGGATCGCTCGAATCGGCGCGTCCAGTTGTTCACTCCGGAAGGCAAGTACATGACGCAGGTATTCATTAATAGAGCGGGTCCGGCATCGGGATCGGCATCCGGACTGGCCTTTTCGCCGGATAAAGACCAGCAGTTCCTGTATATTTCGGACTATGGAAATTCGCACGTGGTCGTGCTGGACCGCAAGAAACTTACCGTTCTTTACCAGTTCGGAAAAAGAGGCGCGACGCCGGGCGACTTTCAGGGCATTCACCACATAGCCGTCGATTCCAAAGGGAATCTTTACGCTGCGGAAGTGGCGCCCGGAGCTCGCGCTCAGAAATTTAACTTCAAGGGTATGTCGGCCACCCTGCCGGCAAATGCACTTAGCGCCGCCGATTTAGCGCCCAAACCGGCGAAGCCATAAAAGCGCCCCACTAAAAGTGGAATGCTACAGGAGAATAATGATGCGACACGGACGGAGAGCCAGCTACGTCTTTTGCGCGTTTTGCGCGTCGCTGGCCATTCTCGCGCTGCTGGCGGTTAAGGCGCAGGCTCAATCGGGTGCGTCCGCGGACGCGCCCAATAACTCGCTCCCCAATCCCTACAAGACGGTTGAGAATTGGGCAAAACTTCCGGAAGGTTGGACGTGGGGGCAAACCGGAGTCGTGACCATTGACGGCGCGGGGCACGTCTGGGTACTCCAGCGCTGTGGTGGAACTACATGCGTTGGCGCAACCGAAGATCCTATCCTCGAATTTGATAATTCCGGCAAGCTGATGAAGAGTTTGGGTACCGGAATGTTCGTGGTTCCTCATGGTCTGACCATAGATAAGGATGGAAATATTTGGGCCACCGATTTTCAATCCAAAGACGGGAAGGGAATGCAGGTTTTTAAGCTTGCTCCCGACGGAAAAGTCCTCATGACCCTCGGCAAGGCGGGCGTCGCAGGAGAGGGGCAGGATGAATTCAGCCAACCGATTGGCGTGGCCATCGCCCCGAATGGCGATATTTTTGTGGCCGATGGCCACGGCGGAGTTGGATCAAACGCCCGGGTGGTGAAGTTTTCCAAGGACGGCAAATTCATCAAGACGTGGGGGAAGAAAGGCAGTGGCCCAGGCGAATTCGATGGCCTGCACGCCATCGTATTCGATAACAAAGGCCGCTTGTTTGTAGGGGACCGCGGAAACGCGCGAATTGAAATTTTCGATCAGGATGGCAACTTTATCGCGGAATGGAAGCAATTCGGCCGGCCAAGCGGGATTTACATCGACAAGAAGGACAACATCTACGTTGCCGACGCGGATTCGAACGCCAAAAATCATCCCGGCTGGCAACGAGGCATAAGAGTCGGCAGCGTTAAGGACGGCGCAGTGAAGTACTTCATTCCGGATCCAAATGCGGATCCCAACTTTGCTACCTCGAGTGCTGCCGAAGGAGTGGCCGCGGATTCAAAGGGCGACGTTTATGGCGCGGAGGTGGGCCCGAAAGATTTGAAAAAATACGTGAAGCCATAGTGCCGCTCATTTTGCAGCCAAGGTAATGCCGATAATTGACCGATTTCCGCAGGGCCGTGAGGGATTTCCTGTCCATCCGGCTTCCCGCTCCTTTATAGCCTTCTAATGGTATGATCCGCTGAGATCAAGCAGGAAAAGAAACTGCAGGCAGCTGCGGTTGAAGGAGAGTGCCGTGAAACTATATTTGCTAGTTGCCGTGGCTTTAACAGCAGGCTCGGGGATAGCCAT
>PLJR01000229.1:0-1773 GCA_003140295.1 Acidobacteriota bacterium | reverse complement strand
TACTACCACATTCCCTTCGATGGCTCCAAGCCCGATCCCGCGGTGGCCGACCAGTTCCTCGAGGCGATCACCGCGAAAGACAGCGAGCCCGCGTTCATTCATTGCGCGGGAGGCAACCGGGCGGCCACCATGTGGCTGATCAAGCGGCTGGCCGTCGATCACTGGGACGTGGATCGCGCCACAAAGGAAGCCGCCGCACTCGGTATGACCAGCGCCACGCTCAGGCAATTCGCCATCGACTACGCGCAAGCGCATAAGCGCTAGCGCCTGCCGGCAACAGGAATTTTTATCATGAGCACCGCCACGCTTAATCGCACACTTTTGCGGCCTACACTGGATGTGGGGCCGGTTAGCGTCGCGCTTGTGCTTATCGTTTCTGGCGCCGCCTACTTGGCCGAGGCCATCGCGCCGAGGCAAGCAGCGCTGTTTCTCGTCGGCACCGGCGCCGGCATCGTTCTTTACCACGCGGCCTTTGGCTTTACGTCTTCATGGCGAGCGATGATTGCCGAGCGGCGCGGCGAGGGTCTCCGCGCACAAATGCTCATGCTGGCCGTGACATGCGCCATCTTTCTTCCGATTTTGGCGCACGGGCAGATTTTCGGGGTCTCGGTTCGGGGTTCCGTGGCGCCGGTAGGGTTGTCCGTCTTGGTTGGGGCGTTTCTCTTCGGGATTGGTATGCAACTTGGCGGTGGGTGTGCCTCGGGCACGCTATACACCGCCGGTGGTGGCAGCGTTCGAATGTTGGCAACGCTGTTCGCGTTCGTCGCTGGCTCGGTAATGGGCGCGCTGCACATGCCCTTCTGGCAGAGAACGCCGTCGTTTGCCCCAATCTCCTTGTTGTCCCGCATGGGACTTGTTGCGAGCCTGACAGTAAGCCTGTTTCTTTTCGGCGCCGTCGCAGTGGTTTCACTCGTCATGGAACGACGTCACGCGCCCTCTGATATCCGCCCTATCCCACCGCGCACTGAAGGCGCCTGGTTGCGGGGGCCCTGGCCGCTGGTGGCCGGCGCGCTTGGCTTAGCTGCGGTCAACGTAGCGACGCTCGCGCTTTCGGGCCGGCCTTGGGGAATAACCTCGGCTTTTGCTTTGTGGGGATCGAAAGTTCTAGCAGTCCTGGGAGTCAACGTGGCGTCCTGGCCTTACTGGCAGTCGACGCCCAATGCCGCGGCGCTGCGTGCGAATGTTTTGACTGACGTCACGTCGGTGATGGATATCGGCATCATGCTGGGCGCGCTAGCGGCCGCTGGGATGGCGGGGCGTTTCGCGCCTTTACAGCGCGTGCCGCCAAAGTCGATGGTTGCCGCCGTGTTGGGCGGCCTGCTGCTGGGCTACGGCGCCCGGATCGCGTACGGCTGCAATATCGGGGCGTACTTCAGCGGCATCGCCTCCTCGAGCGTGCACGGCTGGTTATGGTTTGCCGCGGCATTTATAGGAAATGGTGTAGGCACCCGGATGCGCCCGGTATTCGGGCTGCGGATATAACCAAATGGCAGCGCAGAGCTTGCGCGACTCGAAAAACCTCTGAAATCCTCGGCGATACGCAAATCTTTGGCGCCCCAATCGCCGTTCGCCGAGACCCTGAGCCAGGAAAGAATTTGCAACCAACGATTCGGGTACCGGTCAGCGCATTGGCGGGTCCCTTTCGGCACCTCCGACCGGCCCTCTAGGCAGCGCGAAAAAAAAGTAATCCTATTTGCCGTGCCCCTCATCTAATCGCTACACCGTTTCATTGTAAGGAGTACATTTTTTGCTGAATAGCGTTCCGCGGTCATA
>PLJR01000308.1:251-6126 GCA_003140295.1 Acidobacteriota bacterium | reverse complement strand
CCCTGCTCAACTCGTCCTCGCCGGGCGGCTGCTGCGGGGCAGGTCCGTCAACGGAGCCATTCTATGCATACCAGTCGTGCGGCGCAAGCGGGAGCTACGGTATCGAGTATGCTGATTTTGCTGTACGCATTCAACAGGCTGGAGGCGAGCGCGTTTCGATAACGCCATAGGCGTGAAAATATCGGCACGGGGCCCCGAGAACGCGCTACTTTCTGCGGCGACGATTTTCTGCGACGCGGCCTTCACTGGCGCGGCTTTCACCGGCGTACGTTTTTCCAGCGTCCGGGGTTTCTCCGGCGCACCGAGCAGGGTGCCGGCTGTGTTAGCATCGCTGGCATGGTTCTCGCCGTGATTCCCGCGCGCTACGCTTCGACACGCCTGCCGGGCAAACCGCTGGTGCCGCTCGCGGGCAAATCCATGATCCACCGAGTGTGGGAGCGAGTGCGGGAGGCGGCCTCGGTTTCGAGCGTGATTGTGGCCACCGATGACCAGCGGATTCGCGACGCGGTGCAGGCGTTCGGCGGTGAGGCGGTCATGACCCGCTCCGATCATCGTTCCGGCACCGAGCGGGTGGCCGAGGCGGCGCTGGCGCGCGGCGACGCTGAAATCATCGTCAACGTGCAGGGCGACGAACCGCTGATCGAGCCCTCGTCGATCGATGCTGCGGTGGCCGCCATCCAGGAAGACCCGGAGGTAACCGTGGCGACTTTGGCGGTGCCGATCACCAAGCCCGCCGACATCATGGACCCCAATATCGTGAAGACCGTTCTCGATTTTGACGGCAACGCCTTGTATTTCTCGCGCGCGCCCATTCCCTGGGTGCGCGACCGCGGCGGGCCCGTCCACGCCCAGCACCTCAAGCATCTGGGACTCTACGTGTTTCGCCGCGCCGCCCTGCTGGACTTTCCCACGTTTCCGCAAGGCGATCTCGAGCGCATCGAGCAGTTGGAGCAACTGCGCTGGCTCGAGAACGGCTATCGCATTCGCGTCGCGGAAACCGAACATGATTCGGTAAGCGTCGACCTGCCCGAAGATGTCACCCGCGTGGAGCAACTGCTGGCGGCGCACTAGGCTGGCTTCCGTATTTTTCAGCATCCGGTATCGCCTTCCCCGATATTTTTCATTGCACGAGCGTCCAAGTGGAGCCCGGACTTGGTATAACGCGGGCTCAAAGTAGAGCCCGCACCCGGAGAGCGCCGGCGCGCTGCTTCATGCCGCAAATATCCATGCATGTGGCCTGCCAACTGATGGTGCGGTTCAAATCCTTGTTGGTGCGTCGCAGGCACCTAGCCATATGGGCGATGTGCGCAGTTTGCGGACTCGCTAGGATGACTTGTCCCCCGGCAAATTTATTCCCGCGGGGCAAGTATCCTGGGAGGAACCGATGCATCAAGAATCGAATACTGGATCTGGCCCATCTTTGTCTAGAATATTGCAGGCGCTCTCGACCGAGTCGGCTGCGGCCATCGAGAAGGGGAGCCGCGGAGTGGTGGCGGTGCACGCGCGGCGCCGCATCCCCGCCAGCGGAGTTCACTGGCGGGCCGGGATTGTGGTAACCACTCATCACGCGATTGAGCGGAGCGAAGAGATTGCGGTTACTCTGCCCGGCGGCCGCACCGTTCCCGCCGTACTGGCGGGACGCGATCCGAGCACCGACCTCGCCATCCTGAAAATTGAGGCCGCTGAAACGGCGGCGCTGCCGCTTCCTGAAATTGCGAGTGTCGACGAGCTGACACCCGGCTATTGGATTTTGACGGCAGGCCGCACTGCGGAAGGAGGGGCGCGCGCCGGCGCGGCGGTGGTAAGCGTGGTGGGTCCGGCATTCCGAACGTGGCGCGGCGGCCAACTGGACGTAGCGATTCGCCTCGACCGCAACGTGCACCCGAATTTTTCGGGTGGTCCGGCCATCGACGCTGGGGGGAAGATATTCGGAATCATCACCTCCGGCCTGTCGAGATATGCTGCGGTAGTGATTCCTGCAGCGACGGTGGAACGCGTCGCCACGGAGCTGGAAAAAAGAGGGCGCATCGGACGCGGCTACCTGGGTGTGGGCATGCAAGCCGTGCGTTTGCCCGCCAAACTGCGCGAGGCGCTCAAGCTGGCCGCGGAAACCGGCATCATGATCGTAAGCGTCGAGTCCGATGGCCCAGCTGAAAAGGCGGGAGCGCAACTTGGCGACGTGCTCGTGAGTATCGATGCCGCGCCCATGCGCGACATTCCCGATGTGCAGGCGTACCTCGCGGGGGAACGCATCGGCAAGGCGGCGAAGGCGAGCATCATCCGTGGCGGCGCGCTCGTGGAAGCCACCATTGTCATCGGAGACCGTCCCGCGCGAAGTTAGCGGACCGTCAGGAGCCGGCACGGCGTGGCCCACGGGACGCACGGCGGTGCAGCGGCCCATTTCCGGAATGGTAATTGCGAGCGGCCGCCCTCGAGCGCCCGAACGGCGCGGGGCGCCCGTTCCCGCGCGGGGCGCAGGACGCATGAGACGATCGTGATCAAAGTACTGGTCTGCGCCGGCTCGATTGGCGAAATGCAGCGGCTGGCGGACTTGGTTCGCTCGACCGCTTCGCTGGAATTGCGCGGAAGCTGCCTGGGGCGCGCAGGCTTGGCGGAACAAATCGCGGAAACCCGTCCCGACGTAGTGCTCGAACGCTGGGAAGCGGACGACTCCCCGGATGCCGAGGAATTGGATCCGGGTGAATGGACCGAGGCGAACGGCCTGAGCGATGAGGCTGGGGGTGTTCCCATGGTGGCGTTGGTGGGCGACACCGAATTCCCGGTGGCGTGGGCAGCGCTGCAGGCCGCAGGCTCGCCGCTGCGGGCGATTTTGCCGATATGGGCAAGCGCGCAGGAGGTGGAAAGCGCCATTGCCGCCGCCGCGCAGGGGTTGGTGGTGCTGCACACCNNACTGCACACCAACGTTATGGAGGCCGTCACGGCGGAACCTGCCGAACTGCCCACCACCGGCGCGCCGCTGCGCAGCGAGGGAGCGGGCCAGGCACTCTCGCCGCGAGAGAGCGAGATATTGAACCTGCTGGCGGCGGGCCTGGGCAATAAGGAAGTTGCGTGGCAGCTTAAAATTTCCGAACACACCGTGAAATTTCACGTTACTTCCATCTTCAATAAGCTGGGTGCATCGACCCGCGCGGAAGCGGTGGCGCTGGGCATGCGGCGAGGCCTGATCGTGCTGTAACCTGATCGTGCTGTAAAACTCGCCGGCCCGGTCGGGCAGGCGATAGCGGTGAAAATAGGGGCGTGATAATGATATGGTCGCTTCGATATGGTCGCTGCGACGCCGCGCCAGCGGTAAAACGGCGCCGCTCGTGGAGAGCGCATGAATCAACGGGACCCGCAAGCTTTGCCCGGAAAACGATTGCCGCTGGAACCGGTGCGCCGGCCGGGAAGGTGGCTGCGGCTTCTGGTCGGAACGGTGATGGCCTTTTTCGCGCTGATCGTGATCGGGATTATCGCGCTTAACGTTTATCTCGCGACGCGGCCGGCTCCGAAACTGGTGAAAGCGGCGGGGATTATCTCGATTCCCGCGCCATTCCGGATGGGCCGGCCGTTCATCGATTACTTGACTATCAGCGGAAATTATTTGTATGCGGCATATGCCAGCGCGGGCCTGGCCGGGGTAGTGGATATGGCGACCAATCAAGTGGCGGCGACGGTGGGTGGACTTCCGCGGGCGCATGGCGTGGCGGTGATCGCCGATCGCAATCTTGGTTACGCCAGCTCGAGCGGAGACAATACCGTGGGCGTCTTCGATTTGAAGACCTACAAACTGCTGCAGAAAATTCCGGGCGGCAGCGATCCCGACGCCATCATTTACGACGAGGCGGCGCACCTGGTTTATGCCGCGGACCACGACGGCAAGACCGCCACGCTGATCGATCCCGCGACGCAGCGCGTGGTGGCCACCGTGCCGCTGGGAGGAGAGGCGGAATATCCGCAGGCGGATCCCAGCACCGGGCTCATTTACCAAAATCTCGAAGACACCAGCGAAGTAGTGGTCGTCGATCCGGTGAAACAAGCGGTCATCAAGCGCTACAAGGTTGCTCCGGGAGAAGGGCCGACCGGCCTCGCGCTCGACGCGGCGAATCACCGGCTGTTTTGCGCCACGCGGAATCAGCAGCTCGTCGTGCTTAATGAGGATACGGGACAAGTGGTCGCGGCGCTGCCAATTGGCGCGGGCGTCGATGGCGCGGGCTACGATCCGGGACTGCATCGCGTGTACACGGCGAATGCCGTGGGCACGATGACGGTGATCCAGCAGGACTCGGCGGATCGGTACCGGGTGCTCGAGAATGCCGCGACGCATTTCGGCGGGCACTCGCTGGCGGTGGACCCGGTTACGCACCGTGTTTATGTGGCATATTTCGGGTCGATTGCGGTTTACGACGCGGTGGTTAATGCTGCTGCCGCACCCCACGGACAGGGCTCACTTGCGAGCCCCTGATTCAGCCGCGAGTCCCGCATTCTTTTCTGCGAGCGCCTCACCGATTAACGATCCGAATTTTCCCGGCCTCATGGGCGAACCGGTGAAGGAGCAGGCCTGAAATAGCGCAAACAAAACGGGCCACCTGCGGGGCATTCGAATTCTAATGTTCCATAATTAGTTACCAATAACTAATGAGTGTACAAGTCGCAATGTTTGTGCTATGCTAGTTCGTGACACTGGAATACCGTTCGAATCGCCGCTTCCCGCTGCTCCCTCTCTCGCCCTGGGGTATCTTTAGGGTAAATAGGAACTCACATCTGTGCCCCAACCGCGCGATTTATCTCCTTTGGCATCCGTCAGTTACAAAGGCCTCTTTGACCAATCCCTTTGTTTTTAGCTGGTTACCAATGCCTGGGGGGTATGGCACACGGGCGCTAAAAATCACCCGAAAGCCCCTCCCTTATACTACTTGGAGCTGGCGTCATGAATTGACAGGGCAGGAGGTTCTCCGTAGAATGCGGTGTACGCTGACTCCCCGGGAGGAAAAAAGCAGTCGCGCATCCGCCGAAGTGTTTGCGAGCGTGACCTGTGCGATGGGGCCAAAGTATATTTTTGTGACGGGCGGCGTGGTTTCCTCTTTGGGCAAAGGAGTTGCCGCCGCATCGATAGGCTGTCTGCTCGAAAGTCGTGGTCTCCGCGTTTCCCTCCAGAAGTGCGATCCCTACCTGAACGTNNTACGAGCGGTTTACCAACGCCAAGCTGACCCGCGACCATAACTGGACGACGGGGCGCATCTACGAGTCGATTATTTCCAAGGAGCGGCGCGGCGATTACCTGGGAAAAACCGTGCAGGTGATTCCACACGTGACCGACGAAATTAAGGCGGCGATTCGCAAAGCGGCCAGCGACACGGATGTAGCGATTGTGGAAATTGGCGGGACGGTGGGGGACATCGAGTCGCTGCCGTTTCTCGAAGCCATCCGGCAGATACGGCTGGAAGTGGGAGCGGAAAACGCCATCTTCGTGCACCTGACACTGGTGCCGTACATCCCGACCGCAGGGGAACTGAAGACCAAGCCGACGCAGCACAGCGTGAAGGAAATGCTGACCATCGGGATTCAGCCGGACTTGCTGTTGTGCCGCAGCGACCGGCCGCTGCCGCACGAGATGAAGGCGAAGATCGCGCTGTTCTGCAATGTCGCGGAGCGGTCGGTGATTACCGCGCAGGATGTGGATACGATTTACGCGGTTCCGGTGGCGTTGGCGGCGGAGGGGCTGGACGAGCAGATTTTGCGGCTGCTGAAGATGGAGGCGCCGCCGCGGGACATGTCGAAGTGGCTGGGGCTGCTCGAGAATATGCGGCACCCCAGCGGCGAAGTGCGGATCGGCGTGGTGGGGAAATATGTCGCGCTCGAAGACGCGTACAAGAGC
>PLJR01000308.1:0-125 GCA_003140295.1 Acidobacteriota bacterium | reverse complement strand
CAAAAAGTGCCGTTTTTCGGGATTTGCCTGGGAATGCAGTGCGCCACGATTGAATATGCGCGCAACGTAGCGGGATTGGCGGATGCCAACAGCACGGAATTCGATCCGCAGACGCCGCACCGCGT
>PLJR01000020.1:2083-3066 GCA_003140295.1 Acidobacteriota bacterium | reverse complement strand
GCTGCCAGCGCAAAAGCCAGCGCATGAATTGTGCGGGCGATACGGGTGCGATCTGTCTGCGCAGTTCACCCAAGGTCAGGCGATGAATGCGGGCGAGCAGACGGCGGTCGCACCATTCGGTCTCACTCGATGTTGATTCGGAGGCAGAATCGGTAAACTTGCCGCGCAGAATGGTGCCACCGGCTTCAAGACGCAGAAATGTGTTTCCAACTTCCTCCGGTGAGAGTCCCAGCACGGCACCCAACCCGGACGCGGTCACGGGCCCGCAATGGCCCATCCACCCAGTGGCTAAAGCGGCAAGCGCGTCTGCACGCGACGAAACGGTTGATGAACCGAGTGTTGAACCAGGTGTTGAACCGAGTGTTGAACCGGGACCAAGTAACGCCGGAGCCGGCGAGGCGTTCAGGCCGGGGCCGTCAAAGCCCGCAAGATTTGCATCGCCAAAAATCTGGCGAAAAACCTCCGCTCTCTCCGCGCATACCCAGTATGCTGAATTCCCCACCGTCACTCGCGCAGCGCGATGCTGCGAGATCAGCTCAGTGAAATACGCGCCCCAATCCTGCAGCGCCTTCGTTAGGGTTGCACCAACCGGACTCCGCGCGCCGGCGCTGGCTGCCTCTATTTCCGGGACAGCCAGCAGCGTGCAAAGCGCGTCGTGCAGTTCATCCGCATCGCGCACATCGGGCCACGCATCGGCGCGCACTTGAGCGATCGCGGCCGGATCCAACCGGCCAAATTGTGCAGCCACAGACTCGGGCAGGACGCGGCGCATCTCGACCGCGCGAGCACGGCGCTCCTCGAGGGGAGCATCGTCGAGATAGGCATACGGATTAGCATTTAATATTTCATGCGAGAAGGCGGAGGGCACAGGCGTATCCACTGCGAGCGAGCGAATGCGGCCCTCTGCAAGATCCCCGAGAATGCGTTTCAGACCCGCGAGGTCAAGCGCTTCCTCGAGCGCATCTTTCATGGTCTCGCGAACC
>PLJR01000020.1:0-2048 GCA_003140295.1 Acidobacteriota bacterium | reverse complement strand
TTCCCGCCTTGAAAACGAAGCAGCGACAAAGCACGGCCCGCGACCCATCGCCAGCGCACACCGAAAAGCGGTGCCGCGAGCACGGCTTGTTCCAGGACCTCTTGCACGGAGTTCGGAGAGAGATAATGAAAAACGTCGGCGAGAGGAAAGCTGTGCTGTTCGCCGAGGGAGATATTCAGACCGTTGTCGGTAGCGGCAGCTTGCAACTCGAAATTGAACGAACGGCAGAAGCGCTTTCGGAGCGCCAGGCCCCAGGCCTTGTTGATGCGTGCGCCAAACGGGGCATGAATCACCAATTGCATGCCGCCGCTTTCATCGAAGAAGCGTTCGGCAATCACCAACTTTTGCGTAGGGACCGCACCGAGGACCGTGCGCCCTTCCAAAACGTACGCGACAGCCTGCTGCGCGCCAGCATCGTCCAGACCGCATTCTTCCTTGAGCCAGGCAATGCCTCTGTCGGAGTTGGTCAGGCCCACGCCGAGCGCGCCGACCGGTGCCAACGTCTCGGAACCCGTTTTGCGAGCACTTTCGTGATCAGCCTCGTGATTGCCCTCGTGCTCGGGCACGGGCCCCGTGTCCGAATTCGTTCTCGCGACCCTCTCGGCGGCGCGAGCGCTCACGCACAATTCACTGATTTGTTCCCGCAGCACACCGACCTGCTCGGAAAGTTCAGCGGTGCGCCCGGGCGCCTCGCCGCGCCAGAAAGGTACGTTGGGCGGGGCGCCGTGGGCATCCTCGACGACCACTCTGCTGCGCTCGACACGGCGTATGCGCCAGGAAGAATTTCCGAGCAGCATAATGTCGCCCGACAAACTTTCGACGGCGAAATCCTCGTCAACAGTTCCCACGACGGCGTCATCGGGCGTGGCTACCACGGTGTACATGGCATTTTAAAGGATCGCTCCGCCACTGGTGATCGCGGCCAGCCGGCTTCCACGCCGGCCGCGGAGGCGATGATTCACACGGTCCTGATGCAGGTACGCGCCATACCGGCCGCGCCGCGCGGAAATTCCCTCGGAAAGCATGTCCACGACGGCGTCGAAATCCTTGCGCGGCAACGCGCGGTAAGGGTACGCGCGGCGCACCAATGCGAAGAGATCGTCTTCCTGCCAGTCTTCGGCGGCGCACGCGGCTACGATTTGCTGCGCGAGCACGTCGAGCGGCGCCTCGGGGATCATGAGTTGATCGAGCTCGCCTCTGCGTATGCATCGAATCAAAGCGGCGCATTCGAGTAATTCGTCTCGCGTGGTGGCGAAGATGCGGCCCTTGGGAATCGCGCCGCGCCAATGGCCGGCCCGTCCCATTCTTTGCAAAGTGACCGCAATGGAGCGCGGAGAACCAATCTGGCAAGCGAGATCGACGTGGCCCACGTCGATGCCGAGTTCGAGTGACGCCGTGGCCACCAGCACGCGAAGCTCGCCGGCCTTGAGCTTGCGTTCCGCGGCCAGGCGCAATTTCCGTGAGAGGCTGCCGTGATGCGCTGCCACTACATCCGCGCCGAGACGTTCGGCCAGATGATGGGCCACACGCTCGGCCAGGCGCCGCGTGTTGACGAAAACCAGCGTGGAGCGGTGCTGGGTGACCAGCTCCGCCACACGGTCGTAGATTTCGCCCCACATTTCGTTCGACGCGACCGCCCCAAGTTCACTTGCGGGGACTTCCACCGCCAGATCGAGTTCGCGCCGCTGCCCGATCTGTACGATTGCTGGTTCGGGGCGTCCGCTTCCGGTGAGAAATCGAGCGACAAGTTCGATCGGCTTTTGGGTTGCAGACAGGCCGATTCGCACGGGCGCGGTTTCGGCAAGGTGCTCGAGTCGTTCGAGCGAAAGTGTCAGGTGTGCGCCGCGTTTATCGTCGGCGACCGCGTGAATTTCATCCACGATCACCGTCTCGACCGTCTTCAATACCTCGCGACTCTTAGCGGCAGTCAGCAGGATGTAAAGGGATTCCGGCGTAGTCACTAAAATGTGCGGCGGCCGCACCAGCATCGCGCGCCGTTCGTGCGCTAGCGTGTCCCCGGTCCGCACCGCGGTGCGAATCTCCGGCAT
>PLJR01000209.1 GCA_003140295.1 Acidobacteriota bacterium | reverse complement strand
TGCACGATTTCGCGCTGCCGCGGCGTCAGGCGGTCGCGCGCTGGCTCACTTTCGGCCGGACGTGGATCGCCTTTGAGATAGCCGTCCAAAATCATCTGCGTCACTCGGGACGTAAAAAATGTCTTGTTCATGCGCAGGGCCTCAACGGCGGAGACCAAATCGTGCCCCGCGTCGCTTTTGAGGATGTAACCGCGCGCGCCCGTGTCCAAAACTTCACGTATCAGCGAATCGGATTCGTGCATGGTCAAGATGAGAATCTTTGTCTGGGGACGCGATTTTAGGATTTGCCTGGCCGCTTCTAAGCCATTCAGCTGCGGCATCGAAACATCCAGCACCACGATATCCGGCCGCAGTTCCCGAGCCATCTCCACCGCACGGCGCCCGTCTCCAGCCTCCCCCACGACCTCGCAGTCACGTTGGGCTTCCAGAATCGCCCGAAATCCCTTTCTTACCACTTCGTGGTCGTCCGCCACCAAGAGTTTGATTGCTGGCATGAGCATCTCCCTATAGTCTGCTTGTTGGCATCCGGCCCTGCAGCATAAGATGCAAGTCGAACCCCATTGGTGCGGCAAACTTCATTTTGCTGGTAAGCGCCTTAACTTGCAGGCTTTCCTTTAGAAGCTGCAACATAGCGGAACGCGACGATCACCGCCTCCTGGTCGAAAAGCAGGAAATAAATACACGCCCCCCGCGTAGATACCCTTATCCTATTATTGAAAAACTCGTTATATCGCAGGTAGATAAGTAGATGCCATGGCACACTGTATGCGGCTGTCACGCGGAAGGTTGAATGGATGAATCGTCCCCCGGACGCTACGATCGAAGCAACTGTACCTGTGGCGGCAGGTGAGCCCCCGAAACCGTCCATAGCGCAGCTCTGCTACATGCTGGGCCCTGGACTCATTACCGGCGCCTCGGACGACGATCCGAGCGGCATTGCCACCTATTCACAGGTCGGCGCGCAATTCGGATTTGCCATGTTGTGGACCATGCTCTTCTCCTATCCGCTCATGGCCGCTATCCAGGAAATTAGCGCGCGCATCGGGCGGGTCACCGGAGCCGGGATCGCCGGCAACATTCGCCGCTGCTGTTCGAAACCCATTCTCTACACCGTGGTTATGCTGCTGCTCATCGCCAATATATTCAACCTCGGTGCGGATATCGGCGCCATGGGCGCGGCGACTAAGCTTCTGCTGCCTGGTCCTTTATGGCTTTACATTGCGGCCTTCGGGGCCACGTCCCTGGCATTACAGATCTTTGTTCCCTATAGCCGGTACGTTGGTTATCTCAAGTGGCTGACGACAGCGCTTTTTGCATATATCGCGACGGCCATTATTATGGGCCAGCCGAAGTGGGCCGCGATCCATGCCACTTTCTCGCCTTCGATCTCTTTTCGCGACGGTTACTTCACTGCCTTGATCGCCGTGCTGGGTACGACCATCAGCCCGTACCTGTTTTTCTGGCAAGCTTCCGAGGAAGTCGAAGAGATCGCGGTGTGTACCGAGGACCAGCCGCTGAAACAGGCGCCCAGGCAAGCGCCGGCGCAATTTCAGCGCATACGATTCGATACTTATTTAGGCATGGCTTTTTCGAACATCGTCGCTTTCTTTATTATTCTGACCACGGCCGCCACCCTGCATGCCCACGGCATCCGGGACATTCAAACCGCCGACCAAGCGGCGCGCGCGCTTGAACCTCTAGCAGGCCATTTCGCATTCTTCCTGTTTGCGGTGGGCATCATTGGTACGGGGTTATTGGCGGTTCCCGTTCTGGCCGGTTCGGCGGCTTACGGGTTAAGTGAAGCGCTGCATTGGACCGCCAGCCTCGAACAGAAGCCTAAAGACGCGCGAAAATTCTATGCGACCATCGGCACGGCGACGCTCATCGGTCTGGCGCTCAATTTTGTGCATTTGGACCCTATCAAGGCGCTGTTCTGGGCTGCCGTGCTCAACGGCGTCGTGGCCGCTCCCGTTATGGCCATTATGATGTTCCTCGGCAGCAACTCCAAGGTCATGGGAAAATTCACCCTGCCTCTCTATTTGCGTGTCACGGGGTGGCTCGCGACGTGTGTGATGCTTCTGGCGTCGGTTGGAATGCTTGCGAATCTCCTGCTCGGCCGATCCTAACCCGCTATTAAATAGAGACTTAAACCTCACTACAGGAAAACCGTTGCAACCCTACCGCAACGGGCGTATTCACACGGGCCGGCGCTGACGGTAAAAGTGTTCGCAGTCACGCTGCACTGGCTTGCGTCTCAAGTTGTGTCTTAACCGTTCGGCACAGGAGGATCTTATGTTACGCTGGGCTCTGGCATTTTTCATCATCGCGCTGATTGCTGCGGTTTTTGGTTTTTTTGGAATCGCTGCAGCGGCCGCCGGCATCGCAAGAATCCTTTTCTTTATTTTCCTGATTTTGTTTGCGGTGTCGCTCGTCGCCGGAATGACTCGCCGCGCCTGAAGTCGTCGCATACTTTCGGGATGCTCGCCGAGGGGAAGTCACGGGCGCGGTCCTTCGACCGGCGGATGAACTTGTTGGCGCTGGCCAGCCGCCTTAAACACGAGTGGTAAGGCCGCATGGAAAATATGAGTAGGCGGCGGAGATGAAGCGCACAAGTGCCATCACTCGCTGAACGGTCTACCTTGTTGCGCCGGCGTCTATCCGGCGACTCATCTCATCTTCTATTTGCCCTCGCTGTCGCAGTCGTCTTTGTAGCTACCCTGTACTTCGCACGGGTGGTGATCGTCCCAGTTACGCTGGCGGTGCTTTTCACCTTCCTTCTCACTCCGGTTGTCTCCTTTCTGGAGCGAATTCGCTTGCCTCGCGCCGCCTCGGCGCTGCTCGTGGTCTTGTTGGGCGTGGCCGCGGTCGGCGCATTTGGCTGGATGGTCGCCAAACAATTCGTCAACGTAACCGAGCAATTGCCCAATTACGCTACGAATATCCAGCAGAAGATTGCATCCCTTCGCAACTCCCGAGGCAACAGGCTCGCCAAAGCCACTGATACCGTAAGGCAACTAGGGAGCGAAATTGAGGAAGGGTCGGCCGCAACGGCTGGCACGCCCGCGGCGCCGTTAGCCAATCCGCAAAATGCGCGAAGCAAAGCTTCACAAGCGAGCGCTTCCACGAGCCAAAAAAACAGTAAGCCCGCACCTGGCGCAGGCACAGCGGCTAATCCGGTTCAGGTGAAAGTAGTTTCGCCGCCGGCCAATTTTATGGGCTCGCTGCCGGGCGTGCTCGACGCTGTGGCGACCGCTGGAATCGTGATCGTCTTCACATTTTTCATGCTGCTTCAAAGGGAGGACCTGCGAAACCGATTCATCCGCCTGGCCGGCCAAGGGCGCCTGAAAGTCATGACGCAGGCTCTCGACGAGGCCGCCCAACGTGTCAGCCGTTACCTATTGCTGCAATCGCTCGTTAACGTCTCGTACGGCATCATTATTGGAGTTGCACTTTATTTCCTCAAGATACCCAACGCGCTGTTATGGGGCGCCATAGCCGGAACCCTTCGATTTCTGCCGTATATTGGGCCGCCCCTAGGTGCATTTTTCCCCGTCGCTCTTTCTCTGGCTGTTTTTAATGGCTGGTCGCGGCCGCTCATGACCGCCGGAGTTTTTCTATGTCTTGAAATCGTGGTCAGCAATTTCGTGGAGCCGTTGCTCTATGGCGCCCATACCGGCGTTACCTCGATTGGCATATTGTTTGCCGCAGTTTTCTGGACCACTCTCTGGGGACCCGTGGGTTTACTTTTGTCTACTCCCTTGACGGTGTGCCTGGTGGTTATGGGCCGGCATGTCCCTTTTCTTTCTTTCCTGCAGATCGTGCTGGGCGACGAGCCCGTGTTGCCGCCCGAGGCCCGCTTCTATCAGCGGCTTTTGGCCATGGACCAGGATGAGGCCCGCCAAATTTTGGAGCAGGACTTCAAGGACATGTGCCTCGAAGACTTGTACGATTCCGTTATCGTTCGCGCCCTCGGCCTGGCCGAGCAGGACCGTCACCGCGATATGTTGGACGAAACGACGGAGAAATTCATCTTCCAGAGCACCAAGGAGCTGCTGGACGAGCAACTCGAGCGCTATTCGCCGCAGAATGGTTCGCCGCAAAACGGTTCGGCGCACAACGAAGCAACCGAAGCCCCGCACGAAACCAGCGGCCAGCAAGCGCCGGCAAAATCTGAAGACCGGGCGCCGCGCCAGGTTGGCAAAATCTTATGCGTGCCCGCCCGGGATGAAGCCGATGAAATCGTCGGGATAATGCTCACACAGTTGCTCGAGCGAGATGGCTATCTTGCGCAATGTCTTTCGCCTGCCGGCACCAACGAGATGCTCGAGCAGGTGGCGCTCGAACAGCCCGAGATCGTTTGCATCTCCGCCCTTCCGCCCTTCGCCGTGGCCTACGCGCGGACACTTTACCGGAAATTGCGCGAGCGCTCGCCTGCACTCACGATCCTCACCGGATTGTGGCAATTCACCGGTGATGCCGACAAAATCGCCGCGCGCATGGGCATGGGCAAAACCGGCACGGTCTACGCCACGCTTGCCGATGTCATGCATGAAATCACCGAAATTAACCGCGAAAAAACCGCTTCCGTGAACGATCGTCTGCCGACAATCGTAAAGGTGGGCCCGGGTCGGGACGTCGAAAAAGTTTCCCGCTAGGACTTCAAAGCCGCCGCATTGTGCATAAAGTCGCACGCTCAGCCGGCAGCCGCGTACTGTTTGCCGTCCGTAAGTCGGCCGTCGAGAAGCCTCTAGGATCTGGGTTCTAAGCGTTCTCCATCGGCTTGGCGCCTGCTGGAGGGTGTCTGCGCGCGGGCGTAATGGCACGCGCTGCGTATGCGATCTGCGTAAATCAGCGTGCTGACCCAAACGGCGGCCGCCACATACCCTGCGATTACGTCGGTGGGATAATGCAGGCCCAGATAAATGCGCGAAACGCCGATCGCCAGCACCAGCAGCGCTGCAGCGATCCAGATGCTTATCCGGGCCGCCAGGCTGCGGATGCGCGTATCTAACAGCCCCGCAAGTATGCCGTAAAAACAGAAGGAGCTGAGCGCGTGGCCGCTCGGAAAGCTGTACGAATGCGGCAGGGGCCCGAAGAATGGTACCGGCCGCACCCGGTGGAACAACAATTTCAGCGAGGTATCCAGAACGACGGATCCGCTCACCCCTACCGTCAGCCACGTGGCGCCGCGCGGCCATTTTGCGAGGAGAAACCCAGCGCAACAAATTGCGAAGAGAGGGAAAAGTACGTAGGGCGACCCTAGGAATGTGACGCCTTGCATCCATTTTGTGAGGCCCGCCGAGGCATAATGGTGAATGAACGCCCGTACCGAAAGATCGAAATGCTTCGTTTCACCCTCGAAAACTTCTTCGGCCAGCCAGGAAAAGAAAATCAACGCCAGCACCGCGCAAGCCAGGCTGGCCAGCAGCGGTGCTGCCATTGATTTTGAAATTCTCCGCTCGGAATCGCTCAGCGCTGGTGGCCTTCTTAGGAGCCGCTCTTGGCCTCGCGATATCCCTCTTTGACGGAATCCACGGTGCCACGAACTTGTTTGACAGTGTCCTTAGCCACTTGTTGCGCGCGGTCAGCCCACTCCCGGCCCTTCGATGCCGCTTGATTTTTCGCTTTGTCGATCGTGTCCTCCGCCACCTCTTGGGCTNNCGGCTTGGTTCAGACCTTCTCTCGCATTGTCGTAAATCTCGCCGCGCAACTCGTCGCCGGCCTTAGGAGCAAACAAAACCCCCAGGGCGGCCCCGACGCCCACCCCTATCGCGAATGCTGAAATTATTTCTACCCAGTTACTTTCCTCGCGCATCGCTGTTTCCTCCTTGTCTATATTTGCATAGGTTCCAAAAAACAACGAGGAGGAAGGCCGCCGCGCCCTCCTCCCCAGTTAACTGCCCTCTTGGTCTTATGCTCTCCTGCCTGACGCCGTTCCCCGCGCCTGCTCATCGGAGCCCACCGAGGATTCGCCCGTCGAGGAGATGTCCTCCGCGCCCGTGCGCTGCATGATCTCCTTGGCGCGCTTAATCTCTTCCGACGTGTCACAGTGGACCGAAAGCAGAATGCCACCGCGCTGGAGGTGCCCTTCGTAACGTTTCGCTTCGTACTCCGGAATGCCCATNNATCAACGGCCCTACTCCGGGGATCGCCAGCGCGCCGATTCCGGCCAGTAGCCCCAAGGTGCCGCCAAGAACGGCGCCCGTGCCCGCTCCCGTCGCGGCCCCTTCCGGCGCTTTGGTTGCCTTCTGCGTGGCAATCGATTTCGAGCCTAGATTCTCGGGCAGCAAAACCGAAATGTCCGAGCTGGCGAATCCCGACCTCACCAGCGTATCTGCACCACGATCGACAGCTTCATGCGTACCGTAAATTCCAAACACCGCGGTTTTCTTGTTTTCAGTCATCATTCATTTTGTCCTTTCGAAGACCGTCCGTTACTGCTTCGGCGGCGCTACCGTGATCTCGTTCGTTACGTTCGACTCTCCGGCGACGGC
Source organism: Acidobacteriota bacterium (assembly GCA_003140295.1). Lineage (GTDB taxonomy): Bacteria > Acidobacteriota > Terriglobia > Acidiferrales > UBA7541 > Palsa-189. The sequence goes on along the minus strand of PLJR01000209.1, from coordinate 14,485 downwards.
CGTAGCCTTCGCCGCGATGCTGCTCTTCTCTTCTTCGGATCGTACTGGGCCTTTGAGTGTGACTTTGCCGTCTTGGGTAACGATCTTGACGTTATGCGCGTACGTGGAAAGCGCTTTATCCTTCATGATCGACGCGCGGATTTGCTTGGTGATGTCCTGGTCCGAAGAATTTGTTTTCTGTGACCCTGCCGTAACGGCGCCTTTGCTGCCGTCCCCTTTGTTCACTTTCGAATTGTCGGGGGCTTGCGATGCGGAAGCCAGCAGTCCTGCGCCGAAAAACAGTATTGCTCCAAGTAACAGCCATTTCTTGACTGACGGATTCATTCGTATATCCCCTTTCCGCGCACGCAATCACAGTTGGGAGCTGCGAGCGGACGCGGGTTTCTAAACTTACGCTGGGTCGCGCACTGGATTCGATCATAGGGGCTGGGCCCTGAAATGCCATGCCACGAAGCTGGTATGCCCCTGTATCTTATCGGGTAGGGCCGGGTGCGCCGTGAACCACCAGACATGTCACGCAGGCGGGGTCTTACTTATCGGCTAAGAGCGGGGGAAGGGGAAAAGCGTTTGGGCTGCGGCACTGATATTCGATTATTGACTTTCCGCCTGTGGCGCCGAACTATCGTCCTGTGTGGCGCTCGCGGAATCGCCGCGATCACCCGTTCGCGCTGCCGGTGCTGTTTGTTCACGCTGGTCCTGCGGCACGTAAGCTTTTAGCTCCGCGACCTGTTGCAGAGTCTTGTTCCATTTTTTCTTGTCGTACTTCTTTGTCAGGAAAGCGTTCGGATCCCCATAATACTTTATCAGCGTGGCTTGAAGTTCCGGAGAGACGTTGTCGAAGTGATTCTTGCTGAGCTTGTCCAGCAAATCCGCATAAGTCTTATCGGCCAACGGATATTCACCCGGCGTGGTTACCGTGCCGGTATCGAAGTCATCATTCATTAGTGGCGCTCGTCCCGTCTCTCTCAGTTGGCGCAATAGCTCCTGATATTCCTGCACGGAATTGCGAAAACTCAGCGCGAAAAGCCGCTCGGTCTCCGGCGTAGGCGCGCGAAACGCCAGTGCCCGCAACGGCCCTATTTTCGGGATAAATCGTATGATCAAGGCCATCAGCTCGGCGCCCGCGCCAGGCCCTTTGTACTTTTCGTGAAATTGCTTAGCATATTCCGCCTTCGACAAGCGGTACTCGAATTTATTGCGCGTGATCCCCGAAAAATCTTTCTGGATGTCGTCCTTCTTGATCTGCCATGCGATCTTGGTCGCTTGGGGAATCACTCTGCTAACGTCGTGCCGGTAGGTTCCAATCGTTAAGTCGAAATCCACAAAAATCTTGTCCACATCGATGGCGTAGGTATCTTCAAAGGCGCGCGCCAGCAGGTCATGCGGAACCTCGAATCCGATGTAGTCGCGGTACGCATCGGAAGCATAACGTCCCTGGGCCACCTGCAGCACGTCGAACGCAAACTCCGTTTTCAGGTGCGCGGATGGATTTTCTCCGTACGTCACCGTGGGGCCGAACTTGCGCTTCAGGTTGGGATATAGGATGGCCACCGAAGGGTTGACCGCCAGCCGGTGCCCGTTATTGTCGGCGGCATAATGCGCCATGGCGCCGATTGCGAATGCGTATTCGTTCAGATTGGTCGAGTCTTTCAGCAACATCACGATAAAATCGCCGCTGCGGACGTAATGCACCAGGTCGCTGAAGAATTTGCTGCCGGAAGGGTAGTAACCCAGGTCCTGTATAGCGCATCCCCCGTAGGCATAGCCGTGCGCGACCCTCAGCTCGTCCGGAGTGGCGTCGGGAAAACGTTTCAGCAGCAGAGGGCGAATTCCCGTGTCCCACGCGGTGTCAATAATCGCTTCATGCGTCAGGACGGAGTAACCCTGCGCGGACGCGCCATATAGCAGAAACAGCGTAGCCATCAAAATAGCTGCGTAGAGCCGTGAATGTTTGGTGCCAGGGAGACGCGCGGCGCTAATCAAGCGCATTGAAAAATTGTAAAGCCTTGGCCCCTCAATAGCCAATCCAAAGAGCAGCCCTGTGCCGAGGTAGAGACCGTGCTGCATTCTCTATGCGTACGCTGATGCTCACTGCGTGAGGCCGGGGCCGCTGGGCGCCGAGTTTTTGAGCAGGTACCCGCTACGCGGGCGATGTCCGGAGAGGACGCGCGGGTGAGGCGGAAGCGAGGCCTCCGAAATCCATTCCTCGTCTTCCGCCTCTCAATCTACTAAATGGCTACGTTTAATATTTCTGCCCGGTAGCTTTGTCCACGTGTTTCTCGTCTGGGTTCTTAGCTTCCGATTTTACGTTGCTCACCACGTTGAGAAAGGCTCGTGCTTCCGGTGGAGGCGGAACCTTTCCCGTCAGAAGCTCGGGAGTCGTGACCTCGCGGCCATACAGGGCAACGTCCGTGTCCTTATCACGCTCAATGTATGAGCCTCCCAGGTCCACACCGGCAAAAAGACCCTTGGAGCGCGAGTAGGTGAGCATCTCGGTTTCAAGCTTCCAATCGGTGCCCGCCGAAGCGTGCCGGCCTACCGGGCCTGCCGACGCCGACGCTTCTGCCCCGATCTGGACTTTGTCCTTCAACAGGTCGTTCATGCCCTTGTCGTTCATAATTAGGATAACCAGGTGGACGTCTTCCACTCCAATTTGCGCGCCCCAATTGCCGCCGGTAAGCGTAAAGAATGCCGGCGCGCTCCAGCGGCCGTTCGCCAGCCTGCAAGTCGAAACACCGCGGCCGCGCGTAACGCCCACTATGAACCCGGCTTTCGTCAAGTTCGGAATCACCGCGATACACTTCGCTCCCCGCAATACCTCATCCGGAATACCTTTATCTGGGGTATTTGCGAGCTGTTCGAGCGCGGAACTGGCTTTTTGCAACCGCGCCACTGCGTCTTCTTTCTTGCTCTTGTCGTCATCGGCGCGCACGGTGAACGCACCCGCCAGAATCAGCATCACCAATCCAATCACTAGTTTCGTTCGGCTCGTTTTCATCATCGGTTGTTGCCTCATCCAATCCTTGAGATGGGGTCCGCAGACTCACCCCAAATTCTGAGCCGCTCACCAACTCCGAGCTATACCCTCATCGCCTTAGGCCCCGAAGGAGTTTCCTGCACACCCCCAAGGAGAAGCTGTTGCTCCCTCTTTATTAAGTTTCGTAAAATGAGCCGCTCGCGGCCCATCATCTCCCTACACCCCGGGTCTCGCAAACGGTATAATGGAACCGCATTTGCGAAACGGCCCGCGGAGGCGGCACCAGGCGCTTCAAGATAGGGGAACGCTAAAGCTGGCGGCGTTTCTACCGCTGGCTGATGCCGCCGGGACGCGAGCCCAGCGGTCGGCCGCCGCTCCGCCACCTTCTAAATTCAAACTGATGACTCCCGGCCTGCGGCAGTTCCACCTAGACATCTAAGTAAGCGCACGTTCTACAAATCAGCGTCATAAAAAAGCGGAGTTGAACGATGGGACTGTTGGACCTCATTTCCGGCGGCAAAGCTCTGCGCAAGCCCAAGAGCATTCGTCATGGTGGCAAGCGGGTCTCGGAGGTTCTCGAGGCCCATGAAAAATTCCATCGCGGGCAGCCTGGCGGCCTTCGCGGCGATCTCTCCGGAGCCGATCTTTCTCACGCCGACTTGCGCGGCCGCGATTTGACCGCTTGCCTCATGGCCCGCTGCAATTTGCGGGGCGCCGACATCCGCGGCGCGAAGCTGGGCAACGCCGATCTCAGCCAATCGGATTTGCGCGCCGCTGATTTGCGGAATTGCGATCTCACCGAAACCAACCTCGCCGGCGCCAATTTGAGCGAAGCCGATCTCAGCGGCACCGAATTATTTCGCGGCGACCTGACTTCGGCCATCTTGCATCGCACCATCCTGCGCGGCACCGTCCTCCGGCAAGCCCTGCTGCGCGGCGCGGATTTTTCCGGCTCCGATTTGACCTTATCGAGTTTTCGCGAAGTCGATCTGACGGACGTTAAATTAGACGGCGCCGACCTGAGCAATGCCGTGGTTCGTGACAATCGCAAGTCGGATTCGTAGGCCCCTTTTAACTTAACTTATTTAACTTANNCCAGCTTCGGCGGCGCGTTTCAATGCCCAGCCGCTTGATCTTCTGATTGAGCGTCGAAAGTGGAATCTGAAACCGCTCCGCTGCTTCGGTCTGATTCCAGTTCGTGCGCTCCAGCATCTCCACGATCACCCGCCGTTCAACCCCTTCCAGAATTTGAAATAGCGAAGACGAATCGCTCGCGGCCTCAGCCCCGATTTCGCCATTCGCCGCCGTCAGAAAATCCGTAAACGGGCGGGGGCTATTTCCCCACCGGCCCAGCACTGTTTGCGGCAGCAGGTCGGTGTCCATGAGCTCCTGCGTGGAAAGCACCACCGCGCGCTCGACCACGTTTTCGAGTTCCCGCACATTNNTTCTCTTCCGAAAAGCGCCGCAGGAAATGTTCGAGCAGCAGCGGCACGTCTTCACGCCGCTCCCGCAGGGCAGGCAAGTGCAGCGCGATTACATTTAGGCGGTGATATAAATCTTCCCGAAAGCGCCCGTCGCGCACCAGGCTCAGCAGGTCGACGTTGGCCGCGGCCAGAATTCGCACGTCCACTTTGATGGTCTCGGTGCCCCCCAGGCGCATGAATTCNNATTTCGTCGAAGAAAATCGTGCCGTGGTCGGCTACCTCGAAAAGCCCTTTTTTTGAAGCGATCGCGCTCGTAAACGCGCCCTTCACGTGGCCGAACAATTGCGATTCCAGCAGATCCACGGGAATCGACCCGCTATTCACCGGCACAAACGGTTTATCCGCGCGCGCCGAAGCCGAATGCAGCGCCTTGGCGATCAATTCTTTGCCCGTGCCGCTTTCTCCGGTAATCAGCACCGTCGACCGCGACGCCGCCACTTGCGTCACCAGGTCGAGCAGCGACAGTATCCGTTCGCTTTTGCCCACGATGTTCGGAAACGCATAGCGCTCCTTCAGCGCGCGTTTCAACTGCACGTTTTCCTCGCGCAGCCGCCGCCCCTCCACCGCCAGCGCTACCTGCGCGAGCAATTCGTCATTCGACCAAGGTTTGGTGATGTAATCATGCGCCCCGCTCTTGAACGCCCGGCGGGCCATGTCGATCGAGCCGTAAGCGGTAATCAGTACTACCGGAAGCGTGGGGTCCAGCAGGTGAATTTCGGGCAACAGATCGAGTCCGCTGCGGTCCGGCAAACTTACATCCAGCAGCAGCAAATCAAACGGCTGTTCCTCCAGGCGCGCCAATCCCGCGTCGGCGGTCTCCGCGGTGGCCACCGCATACCCTTCCGATTCCAGCAGCAGCGCCAACCCTTCCCGAATTTCCGCTTCGTCGTCTACTACCAGGATGGAGCTTTTAGGCATGAACCGCTTTTCTCGCGGTAGGAAATTCCAGCCGGAAGGACGTTCCCTTCCCGGGCGTCGAGCGCACTTCGATCTTTCCCGCATGTTCTTTGATGATGCCGTAGCTCACCGAGAGGCCCAGGCCCGTCCCGCGCCCCCTGGCCTTGGTGGTAAAGAAGGGGTCGAAGATGCGTTGCAAATTTTCGCCCGCAATACCCAGCCCTGTGTCGGTCACTTCAACTTCCACGCAGCCGTTGTTCGCCGCGCTGCGAACTTCCAGCATTCCCCCCGACGGCATCGCGTCCTTCGCATTCAAAAACAGATTCAGGAACACCTGCTGCAGGCGGTTGCCCGACCCCAGCACCGGCGGCAAATCGCTCTTGAGCGCCTCGATCACCTGCACGTGCGCGTTGCGGAACGGATGCGACACCAGCGCCAGCGTTTCCGCGATTACCGCGTTCAGGTCCACCTCGCACACTTCCGCCGTCCCGGTGCGCGAAAAATTCAGCAGGTTGTTGACGATCTCACTCGCCCGAAACGTTTGCTTCACGATCTTCTCGATCAAGTTATGCCGCGGGTCGTCCGCCGGCAGCTGCTTCGCCAGTATCTGAATGTAATTCGAGATCACCGCCAGCGGCGTATTGACTTCGTGTGCTACGCCCGCCGCCAACAGGCCCAGCGAAGTCAGCTTCTCGGTTTGCACGAGCTGCTCTTCGAGCCTCATGCGCTGCGTAATGTCATCCACCAGGATCAGCCGCCCCAGCCGCTCGCCCGATTTTCCCGCCAGCGGCGCGATGGAGACGTTCACCAGCAGGTTGCGCCCTTCGCGGTTCCGCAGATGGAATTTGTAAAGGCTGGATACGCGGTCTTCGTCCGCCCGCGCCGCGATCTCCGCCTCCAGGTCGGCGGGCAGCACTTCCGCCAGGGGCCGGTTCACAGCATCGGCTCGCAGGATTCCCGTCAGGCCCTCGAGCTGCGTGTTCCAGAATTCCACCCGCCCCTCGAGATCGACGGCCAGCACTCCGACGTTGAGCGACTCCACGATATTTTCAGAAAAGTCTTTCAGCCGTTCGATTTGCTGCGCCTTTTGCTCGAGCGACGTATACATCTGCGCATTGTCGAGCGCGATGGCCACGTAGCCAGCGATGGTGAACAACATCTCCACGTCTTCCGTGGTGAGAAAATCGCCATCCACTGTTTTGCCCAGTCCCAGTATCGCGATGGTCCGGTCGCGAATTCGGCACGGAATGAAGTAGTTCAGGTCCAGGCGTTCGAGCGTGCGCCGCACCGAATCGCTGGCCTCGCGCGACGCTCGCGGCGATTCGTAAAATAAGTAGCCGCGTGCAAATGGCGGCCGTCCCGGCGACAAAAAGCTCAGGTCCAGCGCCCCGGCACCTACCCCACTTGCGCCTCTGATGCCATTTGTCCCGTTGGTCGTGCCAGCGCTCGCGCCATTCCCGAAACCCGGCCCGCCCAATCCCCCTTCAAACCCGCTGACCGGGTGCAGCAGGTCCCCGCTGCGCAATCCCATCGAGCGCGCGAGGTGATACTCCCCGGATCCGGGAGCATTCTCCAGAAACACCGCCAGCCGGTCAACCAGCAGCGTCTGCGACAGCCGGTCCATCACCGAAACCAGCATCGGCTCCAGCCGCACTTCGTTCGTCAGCGTGCGTCCAAACTCGATCAGCGTCCGCCGATAATCCAGCCGGTCGCGGTAAAAGAACCGGTCCAGCCGCGCCTGCGTCCAATCGCGGAACGGCTGAAACAGGAACGCCGCCACCACGATCGCCAGCACCTCACCCGCAAGCCCGCTGGGCCACGCCGTATGGAAAAGCGCTCCAATCGACCCCACGGTGGCTACGTACACCGCCAGCACACCGGCCGTCGCGGCCGTGTAGGCCAGCCCGCGCTTGAAGATGATGTCCACATCCATCAGCCGGTAACGGATGATGGCGTACGCGAAGCACAGCGGCACCAGCGCCAGCGACAGCGACGATAAGTTCATCCACGGCCGCGGAATCGCACCCAGCGCGTACGGCACGATGTAAAAAACGGCGAACGGACCGATGCCCGCCAGCGTTCCCCCGGTCACCCATTTCAATTGCTGCCGCAGTATGCCGCTGCGCGTCCGCCGGTAGCTTTGCAGAAAAATTGCCGCGGCCAGCAGGAAATAGACGCCGAGGTAACCCAGTTCGATCTGGTCGAGCGCCACCCGCGCCGGCAAGGAAGGCACGAAGCCCAGCCAGTTGGTGGCCACATCGATGTGCACCAGCAGCAATACCAGCGGTGGAACGTAAGCGGCGATGGTCCACAGCCGGTGCCACACCCGCCGCGCAATGCTTCTCTCCGGAAACACCAGCGCGAAATGCAGCAGCAATGCCGGCGCCAGCAGCAAGGCAGCTGCCCTCGCCCAATACACTTCCCAATCAAATAAATTTAATTTGCCGGTGTAGTGAAACGAGCAAAGAATGAACGATACCAGGCAGAAAATGTAAAAGTGCACGGCCCGCGCCGCATTCCAACGCCGCACGAAAATAAAAAGTCCGATAAACAAATACAGCAGGCCGACGATGCGCAGATAATTTTCAATGGCCAGCGGTTTGGGAGCGGGCGCCACGATCAGCAGCGCTTCAAATGTGCGGTTGTGGCGTGCCAACTGGTAGTGTGCCTGCGACCAGGCCCCCAGCGACCACAGGCGCTTGGTAACCTCTACCGCGCGGTGCACGGAAACGTCGTTAATGGATAGTAACTGGTCGCCCGGTTTGATACCGGCACGTTCGGCGGAAGAATTGGGTGCCACGTAGAGGGCGCTCACTCCTTGCGCATTCTCTAACCACGTAACCCCGTCATCCGGCATTTCAAAAAGCAGCCGCTGCTGAAAATTGATGATTCCAAAGACGACCGCGGCCACCGTTACGAGCGCCAACACGATCGCGCCCAGCCGCAAACCCAGGTTTTCCTTACGCTCAGTCATCGCCGCAGCCGTTACGCGTGGCCGATTCGCATTTCCAACACTATTCCGCTAATCTTCGAGCACGTGTCTAGCCAGAAAATATGGAATGTCATCGAACATAACTCTCTATACTTCAATATGTTAACGACGATAACAACAGACACCCGTCCACGATATTGTTTATGGAATACATAAATTCCATTTTCTGGACGTGCCTAAACCCTTACTTTAGAACTGGAAGCTCACTCCACCCCGGAATGATCGTTCCACTGGCATTACCACAATCGCGCCCTGCTCCCCCGTCGTCGGCAGTGCGCCCTGAGACAGCAGGTTGCGCACGTCAATCAGCGCTTCCCAGTGCCCCGACGTGCGAAACCCCGGCAGCGGTTGCCGGATCGTCATACTCAAGTAAGGATCGAGGCCGAGGCCCGCCTCGCCGTACAAATCCTGACGGCTGGCTACCGGTCCATTCAGCCACTTATAGCTCGCCGTGAATTGCGTCCCCGTGCGAGGAATTCTGCCCGCAACGCGCCCCGCCAAGCTCTGCCGGTAGCGCATGTGCAGGCCATCTCGCAGCCCGTCTTGCACACCATTTTGCAGATTGGTGTTGATATCGATCGTGGGCGTCACAGGTGCCAGCGCGCCGGCCCACGAATAGATGCCCGCTACCTCAAGATTACGCGAGATCCTTTCGCGGTACACTGCGCGCGTTCCCATCGAGCCGCCCGGGCCCGCATCCCATGCAAACGCCTGTTGCGAATTGAATCCGAAGACGGCCTGGTCCCGCGAGTAGTCGTAAAACGTGGCTGCTTCCACGATGCCGCGCTTCCCGGCGGTATGCTTCAATGAAACTTCCTCGTGCCAGCCACCCGAAAGCACGGCGTGGCCATCCTTCCAAAGCAGGGTGGGCAGCGTACCCAGGGCGTCAATCGCTGACTCCAGCGCGTCGCCACGCGAACGCAGATTATAGGAAGCGGGGTCGGTCTCGAGGAGTACGTTTGCCGTCCAGCCGGGCTTTACCGCGATTGCTATCCGCGCTCGCGGCCGCACCGAGGACGTCATCCTCCCAATTCCTCCTCCGAGGTACTCTGCGCCATAATCCACTGTTGTACGGCCCCCTATGGCCATTTGTTCGGAGTGCTCGAGGCGCATCATGCGAACGCTGCGTTCGCCGCGCGGCAGCCGAGCTTGGCGCATCACCACCGTCGTTTGCGGGCCCCGGCCGAATTTTCCGCTCGGGATCCAAATCGTCGCGAGGCCCCCGGCCAGGTTCTGATTCAAACCGCCGGGCGCGGAATTGTAACCACCCGGCGCGGTGTAACCATTGGTATGGTCGTAACTCATCTCTCCTGCGATCAGCAGCCGCCCCGCGGGGCCCAGCGATTGGTCGTAGGAAACCGCGGTAGTCAGCGCCCCAGGCAGGGCGGACGGCGAACCCGGGTAGCTCGAGCCATTGGTCAATTGCACCAGTCCGTGCGGGTCCTGGCGTCGCATCTCGGCATTTTGAGTATTGTCGTCGGCGATCACCACCGTGCCGTCGCGCAACTGCAATACCGGCCGCGACGCTGACGAGGTCCGCAGCACCCACTTCCAGTCGTCTCTTTCCGAGGCTTGCCCGGATGGGTGCCGCAGTTGGTCGAGCGAGGTGAAAACGGAGTCGAGTTCGATGTTTACCAGCGTCGTTAGGTTCGCGCTCACTCGAACATGCTGCTGGATCGTCGGCAGAAAGCCCGCCAGCGTCGCACGCAGCGAATATAGCCCGGGCCGCAGCCGCACGCTGCTGAAGACGCCTTCCTGATCGGTTAGCAACCGCGCCGCGCCGAGCCCATCCGGCGTCTCCGCGCTCAGCAAGATCGTCGCTCCCATCTGCGGAGTTCCTGCGGGATCGATGACCACGCCCGTGAGCTTCCCGTATCCGTCGGCGGACCACGCCGGCAGCGCGCAGCACAGCAATCCCACTAACGCGAGGCCGCATGCTCCACGGATCCACGATCGTAAAGACTTGGACATCGTAATTTTCGATTGCTTCAAAATACTCGCTTAGCGCGCCTGCTTGCTGCGCCCGCTTAGTGCGACGGCTAGTGCGCCTCTGCCGCCGTCTTCTCCGCGGCAACAACCGTGAAATCGGCCGACCGGCTGATCGTCTGGTTGGCCAGGGCGTCTGTCGCTTTAATCTCCACCCGGTATTTTCCCGGAGCCAGCGTGTTGATAGGTACCACCTGCTGAACGGTGAGTTGTTCGCCGGTTTGTTTCAAATCCTCGGAGCTTTGCACGATGTGCGCAATGGACTTGTCGCCCTCGTATACCTGCATGTCCAGCGTCGCGCTATTCTTGTGGGTTTTGTCGTCCACCTTCAGATTATAAATCTGCAGGAACAACCCCATGGGCTGGTTCGCCGGGAACGTTCCGTCCACTTTCGGCCTGATCTTCACCGATCCTATGACGAACTGCCCGACGCCCAATTCCTTGGCAGCCACCGGCGAGATCTCGTCCGCCAGAATCAGCGTGCTGGCTGCGAGCTTTTCATCTTCAAAGGGAGGCACAGCCAAGCGCGTATTCAGCACGCCGACATTATTGCTGGTGGTGTCCTTTACGACCACATCCAGCCGGTACAGCCCCGGCCGCAGCGGCACCGCTTTCTGATATACCGAGGCTGACTTGATCGATTGCTGCAGCAGCGAATCCGGAAAATCCTGCCGCACCGTATCCTCGAACGTCTGCACCACCCGGCCGGAAAGCGTGCTGATGCGCCCAAAAAGGTCGAGAGTCGCGCTGTGGACGCCGTCGCGGTCGTGGAAACTCATTTGGCTGTTGGGAATATTGACGGTGATCGGCACCAGCACCGTGTCGCTGGTGATGCGCATGAAATCGAATCGGTAGGTGAATTTGAGTTGGTCGCGCACGATCCGCGAAGAGACCATCGCCTCCAAATCCTTGAACTTCACCTGCGGAGGCGAAAAAACTTTCGCCTCCAGTTCCAGCCGCGAGAACTCGTCCTGCGAGGCCGGCCGCATCCCTCCGAAGGCCGGGGCCGCTTGGTGCGTGCCGTCGGTATTCAGGAAGCGCTGGGATTTGTCCGAAAGCCCCTCCTGCTCCGCCAGCGTCAGTCCCGCGCCGGGAATTTCCAGCAGCGCGTCTTTAGCCGACGGATCGGTCGTGAATTGATACTGGCCGGTGCCGGTAGTATCCACGAACTCCAGCTCGACGTTGTTTCCGATGCCTTCAATATAGTTGTAGGTCCAATCCTCGTATGGATACGTAGACGTCGTCCCGCCGCCCTGATCCATCGGCCGGTTCCAGGTTCCTCCCGTGGGGTGCGTCTCGATCGTATCCGGCTTGCCGTACTCGATGTACACGCGCCCGCGGTCGGTCTTCCATCCCGGAATTCCCGAGGGGAAATGCTCGTTGGCATACGCAATGCGCCGGTAATGTTCTTCCTTGAAGGGATTATCGGTGGCATCCGGGTCGGGATTGCGCCGCTGCCAGAACTGCTCGATAAATTGTTCGCGCTCTTCGTTGGTCTGCAATTGTACGAAGGCGCGCCGCTCCTCGTCAGTAATAATGTAGACTACGTCTTCGTTCAGCCACTTCTTGTAGGGGCTCGCAAGCTCGTTGTAAAGCTGGCGATTACTGGGCGGCTTTTTTTGCTTTTTATTGTCCTGCTTTTGATCGCCGTTTTGCTCCGCGCCCTGCCCCGCCGGAGACGCAGGTGCTGGAGCCTGCGCGTGCAGCGCTAACGGCACGAGCACGCCGCCGCTCAATATGGCGCCGAAGCACCAACGACCTAACCGATTCATAGTAAAACCCTCGCTACGATGCGGATTCTATCCCTGCCCCACGGGCGCGTCAACCCCTGCTCGAATTCACCATAAGAACAAGCCGCCAAACAAAAGAAGCTTGGGCTCATTCTCGTTTCGGGATATCTCTCTGTGTGACCTAAGAGTCTCCCTCAGGTTGGCGGGTTGCCCTCCAAGATTCTCTTTAATCTGAGACTTTTTCGCGCTTAAGGCCTAAAATACCGACTGTCAGCCCGTATGCCTGGGGCTTAGTCGCGGCCGAATTGCCGTCACCCGCCGTCACCTGAATATGGCGACCATGACGCTTGCGACCCCGCAACCGGCAGCCGTCCGGCGACAACTAATATCCGTTCCCCGGCACCTTATATGCAGCACTTTACATAGCAGCCCATAACCGATGCGCACCTGGAAAAAAATTACTTTGGGAGCAGGCGCCGTGCTCGTCCTCGCCGCCGCTGTGGGCCTCGTCGTGCAACGTGCCAACCGGGGCGTCGTTAAAGTCCAAACGGCGCAGGTTATCCGCGAAGACTTGACCCAGCTCGTCACCGCCTCCGGCGAGATAAAGCCCCGCAACTACACCAACGTCATGGCGGAGGGTTTCGGCAAGATCACCGACATCGATGTCAACGAAGGCGACCGCGTGAAAAAAGGCGCCATCCTCATGCGCCTTGAGAATATTCAGCCCGCCGCCGACGTGGCCGCGCAGCAGGCCGGGGTCTCCTCCACCGAAGCCGCCGTGCGCTCCGCGGAAGCCAGCGTAACCTCCGCCCAAGCCGACGTGGCCCAGCGCCGCTCCGACCTCGAGCGATCCAATCTCGATTGGGCCCGCGAGCAGGAGCTCTTCAAGGAAGGGCTCGTCCCCAAGCAAGATTACGATATGACCAAGTCCGTGAATAATAGCGCGGCCGCGTATCTCGCCGCGAGCCAGGCCAAGCTCGCCGCGGCGCAAGCCGATCTCGAGCGCATGCGTTTCACCATGACCCAGAACCGCGCGATGCTCACTCATACCGCCGACCTGTTGAAGAAAACCACCTATCAGGCGCCCATCGACGGTACGGTCACCTATATCGCCGTGCGCGTCGGCGAAAATGTTGTGCCCGGCATTCAAAACGCTTCCGGCAGTTACCTCATGACCATTTCGGATATGTCCGAAGTCACCGCCGAAGTCATGGTCGATGAGACCGACATCGCCAACATCAGAAACGGGCAGCCCTCCGCCGTGACCATCGACGCCATTCCCGGAAAAGTTTTCTCCGGCCATGTCATCGAAGTCGGCACTCAAGCCGTCCTGCGCAGCTCCGGCCTGGCCTCCACGCAATCCACCACCGGCAATCAGGAGGCCAAGGACTTCAAGGTCGTGGTCGTACTCGACGCCCCGCCTCCCGGCCTGCGTCCCGGCCTTTCCGCCACCGCCAAGACCACCACCGCGCAGAAGCAGGGCGTCACCGTCATCCCCATGCAAGCGCTCGCGGTCCGCACGCGCAAAGATCTCGATGATGCCGCTAAATCCGATAAGTCCGGCGTCACCCTCGCAGCCAGCCGTCCCGCGGCCAATGCTAATGACGAGGTCCAGGGAGTTTTCGTGGTTCGCGGAAATAAAGCCGTTTTCGTTCCCGTCGAAACCGGCATCGCCGGCATCAGCGACATCGAAGTGAGCAACGGTTTGCAGCCCGGCGATCTCATCGTCACCGGCAGCTACAAAGCGCTGCGCACCCTGCGTCCCGCCGCCACTGTGAAGATCGACAACACCGTGCCCCGCGTCGCAGGCGAAAGTCCCAACTGACGATGTCCGAGCCCGCCTGATGGCCGTCCAATCCGCCGCTTCCCAATCATTCCGCCAGGACCTCGTCGATCGCGGCTTGGCCATCCAGACCGAGGCTCTGGCCAAGGATTACATCATGGGCTCCGAAGCGGTCCACGCCTTGTGCGGCGTCGATCTGCAGATCCGGTGCGGCGAATATTCCGCCATCATGGGACCCTCCGGCTCGGGAAAATCCACGCTCATGAATCTGATCGGCTGCCTCGACACGCCCACGAGCGGCAAATACTGGCTCGCAGGCCGCCTGGTCAGCGATCTCGACGATGACGATCTCGCCGCCATCCGCAACAAGGAGATTGGCTTCGTCTTTCAGACCTTCAACCTGCTGCCGCGCGCCACCGCGCTGCACAACGTCGAGCTGCCCCTGATTTACAACGGCACTCCGCCGGCCCAGCGCATCGAAAAAGCCAAGCGCGCCCTCGAAGCGGTCGAGCTCGGCAACCGCATGATGCACCGCCCGAGCGAGCTCTCGGGAGGCCAGCGCCAGCGCGTAGCCATCGCCCGCGCACTGGTAAACTCACCCTCCATCGTGCTCGCCGACGAACCCACCGGCAACCT
>PLJR01000246.1:2355-2539 GCA_003140295.1 Acidobacteriota bacterium | reverse complement strand
CGCCGGGCGTGGCGCTAGAAGCACGCCCAATGCGGAGCAGGAAGCACGGCGAGAGGCGTGGCAGGAGAGCTAGGGCGGGCGAGGCGGGGTCGGAGGCCAGATTAGCGTATGACCGGCGCGGGTTTCTACCCGCGCGCGTCTACACGGGTACTTCGACCAGCAGATTGGTCAGCCGCAGCTGGCC
>PLJR01000246.1:0-2298 GCA_003140295.1 Acidobacteriota bacterium | reverse complement strand
GTCATGGCGTCGAGCGTATCGGCCACGGCAATGATTCGTGCCATCAGGGGGATGTCGTCGCCCTTCAGTCCATAAGGGTAGCCGCGCCCGTCGACGTGCTCGTGATGCAACTCGATTCCGGGCAGCATGTCCTTGAGCTGCGCGACCGGGCGCATGATGTTCGCGCCCTTGGTGGGATGCTGTTTCATGATGACAAATTCTTCGGGCGTGAGCGCCCCCGGCTTCTTGAGCACGCGGTCGTCGACGCCGATCTTGCCCACGTCGTGGAGCAGGGAAGCGATGCGCAGGCGATCGAGGTCTTCGGCCGAAAGCCCCAGTTGCTGGCCCAGCATCATGGAGTATTTGGCCACGCGATCGGAATGGCCGCGCGTGTACGGGTCTTTTTCGTCGATAGCGGCGGCGAGCATGCGAATCGAGCCCAGGAACAGGTCGCGATTTTCCTGGGCGGCTTGCTGTAGGCGGGCGATGAAGCTTTCGATGTCGTCCGCCATGTTATTGAATGTTTGCGCGAGCTCGCTAATCTCCGCGGCGCCGCGGATCGTGGCGCGCTCGTGAAATTCCCCGCGGCTGATGGCCCGCGTGGAGGAGGCCAGCGCCCGGATAGGTGTGCTGATGCCCACGGCGAAAAGATATCCCAGCACCAGCGCGGCGAAGATGACCATCGTCACGAATTTCAGCGCTTGCGCGTTGAGTTCGTTGACGCCCGCGTCGCCGCGCGCTTTTTCCAGGCTGCGCTGCGCCACCACCGCCCATCCCAGGTCCGGGATCGTGCTGTAAGTGCCGATCATCTCCGCATTCTTGCCGTTTTCAATGGTGTTGAAATGCTGAACGGTTTCCGTGGTGCGCAGATCCTTCGGAATCAAGGTCATTTGCGCCACGATGTACGACGACGCGCGCAAGTCCGAACCCGGAACGACTTGCCGGGTGTCGGGATGCACGATTACGTGCCCGTTGTGATCCACGATGAAAACCGTGCGGCCCCGCACGCTGGTTTCCTGCAAGCGGCTCAGGATTCCGTCCAGCGAGACCACCGCGGCCAACATGCCGTCAAACTGGCCGGCTACGTGTAACGGAATGGCCATCACAAACGCCGGTCGATTGTCGGGGCCGAGCGCCAGCGGCTCGCTGCGAAAAACCACCGATTGCAGGCAAGCCGAAAAGGCGCGTTGCAGCGCCTTGCCCACGAAGGGGTCCTGGTCGGCGCGAATGTTGCCTGCGCCCGTGCCTTTAGCCGCTCTTCCCACCGCGGTTAAGTAAAGAATATTCGGATTGCTGGCCACCAGATTTTCCAGCAGCCGCGTCACCTGCGGTGCGTGCGCCGGGTCATCTACCTGGTCGAGCAGGCCCGTCAGCGCCAGAATTTGGCGGCCGCTGATGAGCTGCTGGTAAAGGTTCGCATCGAATAATTCGATTTCTTCGCCTACCGACCGAGTGACCTCGGTCTGCTGCACACTTTCGGTGTCGGTAAGTTTCTCCTGGCTCAGTTGCAGCACCTGCCGATGGTAGAGCCCCAGTGGCAGCACGCTGACCAGTAGCATGGCCCCTAGCACCAGGAACAGGAGGCGGGGTCGTCGCAATAGTGCCGTTCCATTTTTTGCAGTCGCCATTCTCATTCCGTTCGCTGGCGATCCATTGGCGGTCCATGGGCCATGGTGATTCGCATATTCATCTTACGGCTCGCCCTGGCTCCGCAGAAGGCGCGCGAGGCAGTGCGATAGCGCATGTGCTACGGGCGCCAGAGCCCTGTCCTTTGGTACAGCCGAGCAGTGAGGGCGGATGGAACGAGGTTGGACTAATGAAGTTACAGGCCGAAGTTATCGCGAACTTGTGGCACGAAGCTACAGCGAACCGAACGCGCCGGGCGGTTTGCTGCTCAGGCCAATGCCGAGCAGCAGTGCGCGCAACGCCGGGCGGAGATTGGAATCTCGCTTAAGCATTCGGGGCACTTCTTGGTAGTCGGGTCCGCTGGCGGCTCACGGTGAGCCCGCGAGACCAGTGCATTGATCGGCAAAACGACGAGGTAATAGACCGCTGCGGCAATAATCACAAACGACACAACCGCATTTAGGAAGTCACCATACAAAAACTTGCTATTGTTGATGCTGAAGCTGAAGGCTGAAAAATCCGGCTTCCGGACCACCGCCGCCAGCAGCGGCGTCATCATGTCCTTGACGAAAGCGCTCACGACGGTGCCGAACGCCGCCCCAACCACTACTCCGACCGCCAGGTCGACAACGTTTCCGCGCAATAGGAATTGCTTGAATCCGCCCATTTTTGCCTCCGCACAATCGTCTCAGC
>PLJR01000162.1 GCA_003140295.1 Acidobacteriota bacterium | reverse complement strand
GGTTCGACCGAAGTCGGCAAGCTGATCGTCCACGCTGCCACCGGCAACCTCAAGAAAGTTTCACTCGAGCTGGGTGGGAAGTCTCCCAACATCGTTCTGCCCGATGCCGACTTGGACAGCGCCATTCCGGGAGCCGCAAGCGCCATCTTTTTCAATCACGGCCAGTGCTGCTGCGCGGGTTCGCGTCTGTACGTCGCAAAAGAGTCCTTCGACAAAGTCGTTGACGGCGTCGCGCGGGAAGCTGAAAACATTCACGTCGGCCCCGGGCTCGAGCCTTCTTCCGACATGGGCCCGCTGGTTTCCGACGAGCAGTTGAACCGCGTGTGCGGCTACCTCGAGTCCGGTTTATCCGAAGGAGCGAAAGCCGTCACCGGCGGAAGCCGGCTGGGAGACCGCGGCTACTTCGTGAAGCCCACTATCCTGATCAACACCACCGAAAAAATGAGAGTCGTGCAGGAGGAAATTTTTGGCCCGGTAGTCACCGCGATTCCCTTCAACGATCTCGACGATTTGATCAGGAAAGCGAATGACTCCGTTTATGGACTCGCCGCCGGCGTCTGGACGCGCGATATTCAGAAGGCGCACCGCATCGCCTCGCAATTGCGCGCGGGAACGGTATGGATCAATTGCTATAACGTGTTCGACGCCGCGCTGCCCTTCGGCGGCTACAAGCAGTCCGGCTGGGGACGGGAAATGGGCCACGAGGCCTTGGAGGCCTACACGGAGGTCAAAGCCGTTTGCACGCCGATGTAAGTGGCTAAGAGCGCCGTGTCGGCGAAAGGGACGCAGGCTCCAAGCTTTTGTCGCGATGCCGGTACCGGCGTCGCAACCCTAGCCCTCACTACGCCTTAGGCTTTTCGACGTACAAATCGGGAAGCTGCTGATGCAGGTGCGCGATCTTGGGCAGGTCGTTGATCATGATGTAGGGATTATCGGGATGATGAATTAGGTAATCCTGATGATACGCCTCGGCGCGGTAGAAGCCTTTTAGCGGCGTTACCTGTGTCACGATCCGTTGCGGGAAAACTTTCGCGCCGTTCAATTGGTCGATGTAAGCGCGAGCGATTCGCTGCTGATTCTCGTTGCCGTAAAAAATTGCCGAGCGGTACTGCGTGCCGGTGTCCGGCCCTTGCCGGTTGAGTTCGGTGGGATCGTGAGCCACTGAGAAGAACACTTTCAGCAACTGGCCGTAGGAAATCCGCGCGGGATCGTAGGTGATCTCAACCGATTCCGCATGTCCCGACGTGCCTTCGCTGACCGTTTCGTAATTCGCCGTGCCGGCCGCGCCGCCCGAATATCCGGCCGATACGCTCACGACGCCTTTGACATGCTGGAACACCGCCTGAATTCCCCAGAAGCAGCCGCCCGCCAGCACCGCGGTTTGCTGTCCCGACGCCGTCGGCGTGTCATCGACCGCGGGATTGGGAAGCGCTACAGGCGCAGTAGCCGCTCGCGAATACACGACAGCCGCGATGCACAGCAGCACCAAAAAAATTCCGAGATCGCGCACAAATTTAGATCCGCGAGCCATGATGCGCCTCCTGCCAGGAGTCCCCGTTATTGGCGTACCCCTGATGAAATCCCTTTAATCCACAATACCTTGAGTACCCAAGGATATCACACGCCTGACAACTCGGTAGCCTCGCCGCACCAGCGCACACGCCTGGAGACGACGCGTGAAGAAGATGCGCGGAGACGACGCCTGGAGACGAAGCACACAGAAAACGGGTGGAGACGACGCATTGAGAAAACGTGTGGAATCGTTCGTGAATGGTGCGCGATGTTTCCTCATGCTGTTCGGTGGTAAGATGGCCGCATCGGGCCAGTGCGGGGATGGCGGAACTGGCANNTTCAAATCCTGTTCCCCGCACCATTTTTTCGCTCCGCTTTTTCCTGCCGTTGCTATCGACTCGCCCCGGATTTGACGCCGCAACGCTCCAGCGATTTGCCGTTAGGAATCGCGTGCCCGGCTCTCTTGCCTTTGCATTTCGCAATGATATACTTCGCCTCATCTGCGGTGGCTATAGGGCACCCCACCGCACCTTTCCAATCGGCTCCGTAAGAGTTGCCACTTCGGCAGGGAGGAAACCATGGGCGATATCCCGGCTCCCCTGGGTTACCTGTTACTGTCTTGGGGAGTGATTACCGGCATCCTGGTGATCCTGGTGATTTATCGGGCCACGTTGTCCACCAGGGAAGACGACCAGATCTACATCAGTAACGCGGGCGACCATATGATGGCCGACGAGCAGCGGGTACTCATCGAAAAGATGAACCGCCTCGGACGCCCCATCCTGACGCTCTCGATACTGTCCGGCGTTTTGCTGCTGGCCAGCGCGGGTTTGTGGGTCTGGATCGGTCTCAAGACTTTTTGATAGCGCGACCGCTCCGCAGAGCGAACGAAACAGCGCGGCGCTTTTCTGCGCCACGCGTCGCGCGCCTACGCTCCCGGCGCATTGGCCGCCAAGTTTCCCCGCAGAGAGCCAGGAGCACCTGCGGGCAGCGCGGCCTGCGCCGCGGAGGGCGTAGCGGAAGTGTGGTTTAGCACGATGATCCAGCTCCCCGCTCGCCTCTCGAGCACGAGCGTAGTGTGCCCATTTGAGCGGGCCGGCTGGCCATCGACCTGTCCGGAAAATTCCCACTGGTAGGTCACCCACGCCGCGTCACCCATTAGCTTGGTGAACGTGTTGGTGCGTTCGAGGCGCGCGTTCTGAGTGCGCGAGTGCTGTTTCTCGTAAGCGGCGGCGTATGCGGGCCAGCCGACCAAGGGTGGCTCCCAGGAGCCGCTCACGGCCGCCATGTCATCGGCATAATATTTGTGCATAGTCTCGACGTCCCCGACCTGCCAAGCCGCCAGCATTTGTGAGACGAGCAGGTCGATGGCTTGCGGGTCCGGCAGCGCGAGGGCCAAGGATCCTGAGTCGTCCCGCTGTTTCTTGCTATTTTTTTGATTTTGCGTCGCGCGATTCGATGCCGTGGTGCTGCGTGCGGGCACGCCCGAGGCAAAAGCTGGAATCAACGCCAGCAGCACCCCCAACAGAGCCGCTACCGGCCAGACCGTCGCCATCCTGAGCGCGGGAATGGCGCGAACAAGTTCCGCAGCCTGGGGAACGCGGTATTTCCCAACACGTTTTTCCGCTGACAGCATCGTCTCCTCCGCCGTATCAGGCAGGCATTTCAAACTCCGCTGGCATGGCTTGAGTGCGCTGCATGCCAAGCCTGGTGGCCGTAAGCACAAAGAAATTCAGGAATCGTCGCGACGATAGCATGGAAGCACCGAATGCACGGACGCAGTGATGACCGCGCGTGTCGCATCGTTGACCTGCAGCAACGAGCGCCTGCGGACCCGTAGCAACGAGCGGCTGCAACCCGCGGCAATGAGTGCCTAGATGAGGCTGCGTCGAAGGAATCAGCGGGCCAGGCGAAATCCGTAGTCGGCGTATTGGAAGTCGGGCGGAATACTCGAACGCGCCGCGCAGCGTGAAATCTTGATCTGATGCCGCCAGGAGCCGCCGCGCGACGCTTTACGGCTGCCGCTTTCCGGCCCTCGCGGATTGCGCTCGGGAGAGTTCTCGTAATAGCGCGCGTCGTACCAGTCCGCGCACCACTCGTGCACGTTATCGCCCATGTTGAACAGGCCGTACCCGTTGGGCTCGTACAGAGCTACGCGCTCGGGACCGGATTTCCAGCGCGCCGCGTAATCCGGCAACGTTTCCGGCGGAGCGTCACCCCAGGAAAAGAGCGCTCCCTCGGTGCCTCCGCGCGCGGCACGCTCCCATTCGGCCTCGCTCGGAAGACGGTACGGGCAGTGCACGCAGCCACTGACCTCGCTGAGCCATGCGGCATACGCTTGCGCGTCGAACCATGAGGGCCCCACCACCGGCATGTCAGCGAGCGCGAAGTTCGCATCATTCCAAAAAGGAGGAGCGGCTCGCGACGTAGCGGCAAGAAACAGTGCGTACTCGGCGCGTGTCACCTGGCACAGCGCCATCGCAAACGCGTCCACCCAGACGCGGTGGGCGGGCTTCTCGTCGTCGCGGCCCGCGTCGCACCCCATGCCGAACCAGCCCTCCGGAATTGGCGTCATGCGCGGCTCGGCAAAGTGGCCCGCGGCGGTAGCACGCACGAAAGTGGATTGCCGTTCCATAGTCATCTGTCGAGCCAATCACGACCGAAGTAGCCGAGACCGCAGCATAGCAGATGCCCCAAGCCATAAAGCGCGCCGCATGCGGTACCATAGGTGCGTGACGAACGGCTCGCGAATGCCCCGGAAGACCGGAAGGTGCTCTGCTACAACCGCGCGACACGCGCCGAGCCCCATTTGCTAAAGTTTACATCCTCGCCTGCGTCCCAGCGTGCGCGGGGGGCCGCATGGCTCGCTGCCTTAGCTATTTCTATGGGAGTATTTCTCTTCGTGGTTGCGGGGCCGTCCCCTGCCCTTGCTGGAGGACTCGACTTGCCGGCGGCCGCGACCCAGGGCTTGGATACTTTGTACGGCGGCAAGCCCCAGGAAGCCATTACCGCGTTTCGCACCCTCGAGACCGAGCACCCGGCCGACCCGCTGGGATATCTTCTCGAGGCTGATGCGCGCTGGTGGCAAATCTACTGCCAAGCCTGCGAAATCAAATGGAATATGCTGGACGCGTGGCCGCAACCGCCGCGCATTCGCTCGGACGAGGCGTATCTGGGATTGACGGAGAAAGTTATCGCCTTAGCGCAGGCGCAAATTACAAAAAACGATTCTGCGGCGGTGGAATTATATGCAGGCATGGGCTGGTTGCTGCGCGCGCGCCTGTTGGCGCTGCGTGAAGAACGGCTGCCGACCGCGAGGGCGGGGGTAAAGGCGCGATCGCACCTGATGCGCAGCCTCATGCTTGATCCGGATATGGCTGACGCGTATACCGGCCTGGGGCTGTACAACTACTATGTCGACACGCTTTCAGGCATGGCGAAAGCGCTGCGGTTTCTGATGGGCATACCCGGCGGCGATAAACACGAAGGCATCCGCCAGTTACACATCGCCATTGAGCGCGGTACGCTGACGCGCGTGGAAGCGAGCTTCTACCTGGCAAAAAACTTACGCATTTACGAACACGATTTCAGCGGCGCCGTCGAGGTGATCACGCCGTTGGTCATGGAATATCCGCAGAATCCTATCTTTCATCTGATGCTCGGAGACTTTCAGCGAGAATTGCACCAGACAGAGCTCGCGCAGGCCAACTTCCACACCGCCGAAGAGCTTCCGGTGAGCGATGCAGCTTGTGCGCAGCGTGTGCACGATCTTGCGGAACAGGCCGCGGCGTTGTTAACGAAAAGCGGGCAGCCGTGAAAGGCACGGCGTCGCCGAAAAAAGTGCGGCCAGCGAGATCGAAGCCTGGTTGAACGCGAGCAGCTGAGGGCGGGCAACGACCTTCACCGGAGCGGGCATCTCACTTCCGCTCGGCAAACAATCGTTCAGCTTAGGATTGCGGCAAAATGTCGTTTGTGTTTGAGAAGATGTGCATAACTTTGTTTTCGCGTAATTTGTTTTCGCGTAATGTTGCTCTCGGGTAATGTCGTTCTCGCGTAAACTTTTGGGGGCTTGGCGTTTTCGTCNNTCGTCAGGTGAAAGTTTCCGAGTGCGAAGTGCCGACATGAAAGACGCGATTTGACTTGGGCGCGATGCGGTGGTATCAGAGACACATTCGTCCAGTCGGGAGACTCCGAATCACCTTGATCTTTAAGAACTTGTTCGGTGGGCACGCTGCTCCGGGCGGCCTCGATGACCGAGCTTTCGATACTGCGCAACGCCAGCGACACCGTGTGGCTGGAGGCCTGGCGCGCGGATTACTGACGCTGCTTGGCGGTGTGGCGGCGATGGCTGCTTTCGGAACACTTTCCGGCTGCAATACAATCAATCCGAACCTGGGCGCCCCGCCGACGCAAACCTCAAATCTAACTTTGCTCGCCCCGGCAGCTGCGGCGGCCGGAACGCAATGCACGCCGAGTTGCACGCTTACGATAACCGGCAGCGGATTTGTTTCGGGCTCAACGGTAACGTTTAATGGTACGGGGCTCACGACGACGTTTGTCAACGCGACGGAATTGACCGCAGCCCTGATGACCGCGAATCTAGCCAAAGCGGGCAACGCATCGGTTGGGGTGACATCGCCA
>PLJR01000078.1 GCA_003140295.1 Acidobacteriota bacterium | reverse complement strand
ACGCCCTGCTCGGCCTGCTCTTCAATGACTTCAAGCATCAACTCGGGCGTCAAATCCTCGGTGCGCTTGACGCGCGACAGGGCTTCGTAAATGGGCACGGTGCCGACGGGTACGGGGGAGGCTGCGATAATGGCGCGGCGGATGGCGGGGATGTCGCCGCCGGTGGAGANNCGATGTTGGCGTTGATCTTGCAGCGGAAGGCCACGCCGATGCCCATGGGCTCGAGCGAGTGGTGATTAATATTGGCAGGGATGATGCCGCGGCCGCGCGCGATTTCACTGCGCACCAGCTCGGGCTCGATCTTTTCGCGGCGCGCGACATATTCCATTTCTTCGGTGATGACGCCCTGGCGCGCCAGGTGCATTTGGGTAACGTTGCGCGCGCCGTTGGCTCCCGCCGCGGCCAGGCGCTTCTCGATCCACGCATCGCGAATAGTCATGGGTCCCCCAGTGTTCCTCGTCCTGTCTGTCAACTAATTGCGCGGGCTCCAACAGCCCGAACCCGAATGGCGCAGGCTTGCGAGCAAACGTTCGTGAAAGCGCATTATCCCATCGCGGGCACGCTGCCGCAACGGAAGGGTTGGCGACGCCGCGGAGTCCCCGTCCGAACGGTAGAGATACGGACGGTGGACTTGCGGACTGTGGAATTTGAGTGCGGGCTGGGCTAATCAGTGGGCAGCTGGCATTTCGCGGGGCCATCCAGAATCGAGCAGGACAGCAAGACATGCTGGAGGCGTTTCAACTGTGCGGCGGGGGTGAAGAAATCGGCGTTCCAGGCGTCCTAGTTATCGCCGGAGGGTGTGTCGGCGCACTTGGCCCCGAACCCTGCGGACACATGGCTTCGCGGTACAGATAATCCGCCGACGTGAATGACCAGCGCGGGTTTTTCGGATGCGGCGCGCCGTTCTTGGTTAATTGCTGTTATCAAGCGCGGAAGTGTGGAAAAGAAGCCTGTATCATGCGTGGCAAACAGAAATGCGCCAACAAGAAAAAGGAGGGGCTCAAAAACGGCGAGGTGCTAGGCGCGGCGTAACGTGTGCAGGGTGATTTCCGGCGGGACGCCGAGGCGGACGGGCATGCCAATCGTGCCGAGGCCACGGTTGACGTATAGAACCGAGTGAGCTACTCCACCTGGTACGGAACCAACGTCCGCCGAAGCGGCCCAGGCAGCGGCGTCGTCCAATCCAGCGGGAGTTCCCACGGGCCGCGCAAAAAAACCGGCGATATATGGCGTAAGGAAACGCGCGGCGCTGAAACGATGATCGAGGATTTCGACGGTTACCTGGCCGCCGTGGGTGTGCCCGGCAAGCATCAGCTCGATGCCCAACTCGGCGGCGCGCCGGAAGGCGTTGGGATTATGGGAGAGCAGGATGTTGGGGACGTCGCGGCGCACCAGTTTCTCGATGGGCCTGAGCATGGGACGAATAATTCCGGCGCCGCTGCGTTCGCGCTGGTAATCGACACCCAGAAGATTGAAGGGCTGGCCGTGCCAAATCAGTTCGGCGCTCTCCTGGCGGAGCAGGCGCATACCGTGGCGCTGGAAGAGCTCGGCGGCAAGCGCTTCTACACCGGCGTAGATTTCGTGATTGCCGTTGCAGCCCCAAACGCCCAGGGGTGCGCGCAGGCGCGCCAGCTCGGCAATGCAGGCTTCGAGCGGATCATTGGTGGAGGTGAGAAAGTCGCCGGTAACCACGGTAAGATCGGCGCGCAGACCGTTGGCGATGTTCACGGCGCGGCGCACCTCGCTCGCGGACATGTAGCTGCCGATGTGAATGTCGCTGAGCTGTGCGATCCGTAAGCCGGCGAGAGCGGGCGGCAGATTGGCAAGCGGCAAGTCGATCTGCCGGACGTCATAATGGAGCCGCTCGAATGCGAATCCATAACCGGCGGCGGCAAACGGGACAGCACCGGCCATCATCGTGGCGGCCTGAACGAAACGGCGGCGGCCGGGGTCGGCCAGCACAGGCGGAGAAGGCGGAGAATCAGGTGATGCCGTGCCAACGATGGGGACCGGCTGCTGGGGGCGCCGGATCAGGCGAGCAACGGAGTTCCAGACCCAGGCCGCGCCGGCCACCACTTGTACCGCGAGAAATGCGAAGAAGGCGCTTGAGAGCCAGAGGCCCGTCCATGCCGTAAGCGCCGACCAGCGCCACATCTTGGCGCGGCCACCCATGCCGAAGAACACCATGCAAAAAACCAGCAAGGCAAAAGCGCCGATCCACAAGCCCCGCAAGAGCCGCCGCGCCGCCGGAGTCCGGGCGCGGCCGGCGAGCCGCCACCCACGGACAAACCAGTAGCACTGAGCCACAAAAACAAGCGCCAGGATCGCGAAAACGATCGCACTGCGGAGGAGACCTAGGTTTTGGAGATACAACGGGCCGCACCTCGTAAACGCCAACACTCCATATTAACACCCGGGGTTCGGCCCGGGAAATTGATGAGGTTACTTATGCGAATTTGCGGGGATGCACTGCGGCTTTAAATGACGGTGGCAATTTACTGGTGCTGCCCCGTCCACCCAGATGGCGCGGAAACGATTGATTGAAGTTATCTGGTGATTAAAGTTATCTGGCGGCAGCGCCGGCCTCCGCGCCCACGCGGGCGAGAAGTTCCAGCAGCGCACGCGCATCTTTCACCGGGGGATAGCAGGCGCCTCCGGCGCAGACGAAGGCTTGTGCCTGATCGGCGCGAAGATGCGGCAGCGTGCTTTGGAGCGCAGGCGGCAGCGCGCCTAAACTCGTGGGAGCGGATGCGGATGCCGGAGAAAGCGCATCCGGCGAGACGCGCAGCACAGCCAGGCCGAAGCGGTAGTGCAGGCGCGCGGCGCGTTCGAGCTGCGCGGCAACTTCGTCGCCGGCTGTGCCGGTGACCACAACCTGTAGAGGATGCCTTGCGTGCAGAGCCGAAGCCAGTCCATAGGTGCCGGCGAACAGGCCATATTCCGCGGCGCGTCCGGCAAATGCGGCGAGCGTAGCGTCGGCGCGCTCGCGATATTCGCGGTTAGCGGTGTAGTCGTACATTCGTTCGAGCACGATGGCCGCCACCGCGTTCCCGCCGGGCGTCGGCGAATCTTGCAGCGGCTTGCGGCGCACGTCAAGGCCGCCCATGGGCGCGGCATCGGAGCCGCGGTCGAAGAAGCCGCCTTCGGCAACGTCGCCAAATTTCTGGAGGAAGATCCTGGTAGCGCGCTCGGCAGCGTCGAAATAACGGCGCTCGAGCGTGCACTCGAACGCGTCGAGCAATGCGGCGGCCATGAATACCTGGTCGTCCAAGCTGCCGTCCAGGCGCTGGCCGCTGCAGCGGTGCGAAAATCCGCGGCGGTCGTCCCAGGCTTCCGCGAGGAAGCGATCGAGGGTGCGCAGCGCGAAGACGCGGCAGTTAGAATCGTCCAAGATTTGCGCGGCGGCCAGGTAGGCGGAGATAAACATGGCGTTCCAACTGGTATAGAGCGTGGTGTCGATGTAGGGGGTGGGACGCTGGTCGCGCGCGGCGAGCAACAGCGCGCGGGCGCGCGCAATGGTTTCGCTCACAACCGTGGCGGAAAGTCCCAGTTGCCGGGCGATATCGTCGGGCTCGCGCGCGATCCACAGCACGTTTTTCGCGGGATTGTGGTGCATTTCTCCCTGGGAGCCGACATCGTAATAAAGCTCGATCACGCGGGCGTCCGCCTCGGGCAGCACGGCGCGAACTTCCTCGAGCGTCCAGGTGAAATAATCGCCGTCGTCGTCGAGCGTCTGGTCGGCGTCCTGGCTGGCGTAAAA
>PLJR01000031.1:3555-3716 GCA_003140295.1 Acidobacteriota bacterium | reverse complement strand
GGGAATTTTGGGAGTGCCGAGCCCATGGACTCTGGGCGAAGGCCAACGTCATCGGTGAAGGAACTGAGCAAGTGCAACCGATGAACTCCCCGCGGTCATAGAGGGCGGCATGTGGAGAAGGAATGTACAGTGAAAGCACGGAACCACTCGCGGGTCGCCTA
>PLJR01000031.1:0-3513 GCA_003140295.1 Acidobacteriota bacterium | reverse complement strand
AGGAGCGGACTCCTCGAATGGCAGTGCGCCACCGAGTCCACTGTTCCGACACAGAGCGGGACGCAAAGTGGGGCCGCGGAGTGCCCGAAGGGCGGACGCAAACCTACATGGCGAGCAGGGCATGCTTGGTGCTGGCTTAACCTGAGCGACATGAGGGAAAGGCGCTACCTGAAAGGCCAGCNNCCAGCCGTACTGGGGAAAACCCGTCGTACGGAATGATACGGGGGACCGTGGAAACGTCGGCATTATTCGAAGCCCGCTACGCGCCACTGTCCTACCCGACTACAGGAAAGGAGAGCAGCGAATCCATCCTGGCCTCGAGTCTTGCAGGCGATGTCGCGAGGTATCGCTTGAAGCGTAGACAGAGGTATCGGTGGGCCGGGCTATTGAGCTTCGAAAAGCCGATGGAACAGGACGCCGACTCCGTTCCGAGTGGAGGAAGGCAACACAGCAACCACGTTATCGCGAGTGGATTGTTCGGTCCTGCGTAGTCTAAGAACCCGCGCACGCTGAGAAACAACATGCACGAGAACCGGGAGATCTCCTGCACGTCTTGGTCATCCGACCAAGACCGGTCCGCGAAGGCCATAAACCGAACGGCGGATATGAACGTACAGGAGAAGTCGGACTGTGCCGTAGTACCAGTGAAACAGCCGAACAACGAAGGGCAGCAGCCTTCGGCGGAGGCCGGGGAGGGAAGGGCACAGACTGAGGAGAACATCGTTCAATCACACATGCGTCCGACACAGAGCGGGAAGCGCATGTCCCAAGGATTGCACGGTGTGCGGTCAGCAGCACGTTTCGCCGCCATTCATCCACAGTAAGAGCCGTATGCGTAAACGCGCCCGTACGGATCTGCGCGGGGGGCGATCAGCGATGGTCGTCCCTACCGCGACAGTAATTCGCGCCTCCCAAGGTATGCACGACAAAACTGTCTCACTCTAGGGGTTCACTCCACTTAATAGGTACAAGGTAGTAAGGCCGTCCAGTGCGGTTCACACCAGTAGTGCAGATCGACTCAGAATTGCAAAGCAGGCAAAGCTCCCCGAGCGTTCACGTCCGTCGAGATGCTGATTTCTCGCCAGCGTTCCGTATCGGCTCCACGTGACGCCTCGGCCTGCGCAGCGTACTGAACGGCGTCGCTGCCCAGCAGGAGATGTGCGGGCAAATGATCGCTTGCAGCCAGACGAAGGATTACCTGAGCCACTTTCGCGGGATCGCTCGTCTCCTGACCCCAGTGGGACTTCAGCGCCTTGGTTATCGCGCCCACGGAGGGTTCATAATCCGGGAGCAGGTTAGGTATGTTTTCATTGGCGCGAGCGCCCCAGTTCGTCCGCATTCCGCCGGGTTCGAGCGCGCACACCTTCACGCCAAAAGGAGCCACTTCCTGGGCCAGAGATTCGGTGAACCCTCCAACCGCCCACTTGGCGGCATGGTAGCCAGTGCTGCCGGGAAGCGCCAGGCGGCCGCCCACTGACGACATCTGAAGGATGCAGCCGCTTCTTTGCTTCCGCATGACCGGCAACGCGGCCCGGGTCATGTAGACGACGCCGTAGAAGTTAGTGTCAATCAGCGCCTTGAATCGATCCGAGCTCATCTGCTCGAACGGCGCAATATCGCCGTAGCCCGCATTGTTCACGACCACATCGAGACGCCCGAACGCGTCCATCGCCACCTGCACTGCTGCGTATGCTGCAGCCTCATCTGCCACGTCGAGGGGAGCATTTCGAACCTGATCGCCATACTTCTCCACCAGATCGTCAAGGCGGCGAGGATCGCGGGCCGTGGCGATCAGGCGATCACCCGATGCGAGCACAGCCTCAGCGATGTTGCGGCCCAAACCGCTTGCACTTCCGGTTACCAACCACACCCTAGTCATGAAAATCCTCCGTTCTCCTTCTTAGATAGACTATGGGCGCTTAGACTCGGCCAGCTGGCCTCGCGAGCGAGTCTATTGTGATTACTTACCGCGCATTCTCAGACAAGATAGCCGACAGCCAACAATCAATTGACATGGCTCCGCTTCCCCTAACGATAACTATCAAGAGCAGCGACAGGAGCAATACGTGATACTCAATCCCTTCTCCATTTTTTCTTCCAAACCAATTCATTGCCCACCCGTCAGGAAAGTGAACTATGAGCGCTCCTATAAAGATTATAAAGAGTCCACCAGCCGCGATTCTCCCTAAAAAACCGAATATTAGCGCAATACTTCCAAGAGACTGCCCGATGATAATCAGCCAGCCAATAAATTGAAGGATTTTCCTGACCGTCCTTTGTTCAAGTGTTCCTTTGATTCCTATACCGTCAAACCAGCCAAGCAGTTTTTGCATTCCATACGGAAAAATAATTATTCCAGCGATAGTCCTGAGGAAAGTGCAGGCATGATCGGCATCTGTTTGAACAAGTTTTTCAATCATACTAAGGCCTGTTGACATTCAAACCGCCACGCCGGTGATAAACTAGGTTCGCTGTGTCATTTTTCCACACCATTCTCGGTTGCACACGTACAGTTATATAACTCCTTTTCATACGGCACTCTCGGTTCTCGCAATGACGCGATCAGGCTGTCGTGAAGCCGCCGTCGACAGAGTGTGCGGTGCCTGTCGCATAGCTGGAATCATCGGACAGCAGATAGGACACAAGGCCCGCAACATCTTCAGGCGTACGGTGCCGACCGAGTGGAACCGTCTCCGCAAACGTCTTTTTGCTACCGGCGAATACCTCTTCGGCGAGTTTGAAGGTCATTCGGCCGGCGATGGGGTCCGGGCAGCAGGCATTGACCCTGACTCCACGCGGTCCTTGCTCAAGCGCGGCGGTCTTAGTCAAGCCGATGATGGCGCGTTTGGAGGGCACATAGGCGCAGATTCCCGCGCCGCCCACCAGGCCCAAAGCGCTCGACATATTGACAACAGACCCGCCTTCGCGCATCCGCGGTAATACGTATTTCATGCCGAGGAACACACCCCGGACGTTGACGGCCATCACCCGATCGAAGTCCTCCTCGGGGAAGGCGACTATCGGGCGCACGGGGGTTTGAATTCCTGCATTGTTGACGAAGCCGTCGATTTGGCCCCAAAGCGCGAAGGCGCGCGTGGCGTAGCCAAGCACCTGTTCGGCGTCGGAGACGTCTGCGACACTCGTTTCCAGCGTACCGGGGCCAGAGAAGGTAGCCAGACGCGATATCTCGCTTTGGTGCCCGGCTACGGCAAGGACGTTGGCGCCCTGCGAAATCAGGCGCTGGACGATGGCGACGCCCAGGTCGCCTGTGGCGCCGGTAACGATGATGTTCTTTCCGGAAAATAGCATGGGTGTACTCCTATTCGAGTTTGAAATGGATGACGCATTCAGATGCGGCGCGTTGCGGGGCTCGAGATCATCCTGAACCGGCGAAGATCGATGTTGCCAGCGACGAGATCGGGCGTTGCCTTAAAGAAATGCCTGCAGGTGCTCAGACAGCATGTGGGCGTCAAAACCTTCAGGCGAACGCCAGTTCTCGTAAACAAACCAGAC
>PLJR01000187.1:9183-9392 GCA_003140295.1 Acidobacteriota bacterium | reverse complement strand
TCGAAGACTACGACCTTGATAGGCGGGAGGTGGAAGTGCAGCAATGCACGTAGCTGACCCGTACTAATCGCTCGTTCGGCTTGACCATAAAACTTTCCCAAACCGTCACCATCCGACCAGGATGGTGACCCTGAGGAGTCCCGGATTTTTCCGGGTCGACAAAGGGTTCTCACCTTTCGGAACAATGCGGTCGCAAGATAAGCTCATGG
>PLJR01000187.1:0-9094 GCA_003140295.1 Acidobacteriota bacterium | reverse complement strand
GCCGATGATACTGCACGGGTAACTGTGTGGGAACGTAGGTCGCCGCCAGGATTAAACTTAATGCGGCCCGTCATGCTTCGCGATCACTCGCGGGGCATGGCGGGCCGTTGTAGTTTTCCGCTGTGCCGGCCGTCGGGTATTGCACATCGTCTAAACCACACATTTTAAGTCACATGTAAGGTAATTCCTGTATTGCACTCCGTGTGTCAACCCTCTTACTCTGAAAACCTGGGCTTGCCTTAGCACTATGTCCCATATCGCCTATAGTGTTGGCGGTCCAGCGCGGGAGCTTCGGGGGGACTTCAGATGAGCATCACTAGAACCACGATCCACGAAATTGAGCCCGCCCCGCCTATAGCTAACTGGCCTGCGCCCCTGCGGTCGCATACCGTCCAATTCTACCGAGAAGACGCCTTTCTGCTCGACGAGATCAGCCGCTTTATCGGCACGGCCCTGGGTGCAGGAGATGCCGCCTTGGTGATTGCCACCGAGGACCATCGTGCAGGGTTGATTCAGCGATTGAAGTTCAAGGGCTTGAATACGGCCATGGCGATCAAACAAGGACGCTTCGTTTTGCTGGACGCAGCGGAGACTCTCGCAAGATTCATGCGCGGTGGCCAACCCGATCCAAACGATTTTTCCGAGGTAGTGGGACGAACTATAACCCAGATCAAAGGAAATGCCGGCGGTGGCGAGCGGCGCGTAGCCGCGTTCGGCGAAATGGTTGCGCTGCTATGGATGGACGGGAACGGTGCTGCTGCCATCCAGCTCGAGCAGCTTTGGAACGACTTGGCGAAGACCCATTCGTTCTCTCTGCGGTGCGCCTATCCTATCGGCAGCTTCGATGGCCACGACGACAGTGCGCGGTTTTTGACCATTTGTGCCGAACACAGCGGCGTAATACCCGACGAAGGCTATACCTCTCTGGCCACCGAGGGCGAGCGGCTTCGCAATATCGCCGAGTTGCAGCAAAAACAACAGGCTCACGAGGCGTTACAGCGAACGAAAGAACGGCTGGAAAAGGAAGTGGCGGAGCGCAAGGAGGCGGAGCGGAAGTTGCTGGCTTCCGAGCGATCCTTGCGCGAACTCTCGAGTCACCTGCTGCGCCTGCAGGACGAGGAACGGCGCCGCCTCGGCCGTGATCTTCATGACAGCGTGGGCCAATATCTGGCGGTCCTTAAGATGGGACTCGATTCGCTGAAAGGGGACATGGAAGCGTCAGGAGATGGAGCTGATACCCGGATCCTAGAGTGCGTTGCTTTGGCCGAGGAGTCGATAAAGGAAGTGCGGACGATCTCGTATCTCCTATATCCGCCCATGCTCGAAGAAATGGGGCTTAAGACCGCGATTCCCTGGTACCTCGAGGGTTTCGGAAAACGCAGCGGAATTAAAACGAAGCTCGAAATGCCCGCCGAATCCATACGTCTTCCCCGCGACGTCGAGGTGGCTGTTTTTCGGGTGCTGCAGGAGAGTTTGACAAACGTTCACCGGCATTCCCAAAGCCCATCGGCGCATGTCCGCATGCAGATCAAGGACGGCACCATCCTGCTGGAGATCAAAGACTGCGGGAAGGGCTTGCCGAAGGATTTTTTGGAGGAAACGCGCGAGTCGTCCCGCACTCTGGGTGTGGGGTTGCGCGGTATGCGCGAGCGAATGCGCCAGCTCGGAGGCCAACTGGAGCTCTCGTCGACCGCGCTGGGCACTACTGTACTCGCCAGGGTTCCTTGCGAAGAGGTCCGATCCGCATAAAAAGCCGCGACGATTCTCGCCGGCTTGCCAGCGAGCGCAAGTGGAGATTTCAGTGTCAGTAAGGATCTTGATTGTCGACGATCATGAGGTGGTTCGGCAAGGCGTCCGCGGGATCCTGGCGAGACTCAGGCCTGAGTGGGTCGTTATTGGGGAAGCTGGCAACGGTAAGGAAGCGATTCAGGCAGCGGCATCCGCCAATCCTGATGTCATCATCCTGGATATCACCATGCCGGTAATGAGCGGGCTAGAAGCCGCCTCACGGATTGCCAAGATGGGCCTTCCCTCTCGCATCCTAATTTTTACTATGCATGAATCGCCAACGCTGATCTCCGATGTCCAGCGCGCCGGCGCTCACGGATACGTGCAGAAAACACGTGCGGCCCGCGATTTGGTTATCGCGATCGAGAGCCTTTTGGGCGGCGGCACGTTCTTCGAGTCGCCGGCTCGATCCGAAGATAAGAAGGATGAGTACCCCAATCACGGGCTTTCTTTCGCGGACGCATTTACAACAGCTTGATCGGTCATGCCGGCCATTTTTCCGGGCTGGCCTAGCGCTTCTCACACTTGCCCTATTTGACATTGCACTCTGACAATGTAGGCTGACGAAGAGCGCACCTACAAGGCCACGTAGCTGACATTACAGGGTCTGGAGGATGGCGCAAATTTTGTCGGTGCCTAAACTTGAGGACGTACCGTAGCCGCCAACGCGGAACCGCAAAAAATCATATTATTGAGCCTGGGGGACGATCATGGAGCACATTTTCCCGAGAGTGGACCGGCGCAAGTCTCAACGATCACGAATGCTTTTGGGCCTGTCGGGTGGTGCATTGCTTCTGTACGGGATGAGGCGCCGCTCGCTTCTGGGCGGCCTGTTTTCACTTGCCGGCATGGATCTGCTGACCCGTGGGCTGACCGGACACAATCTCCTGGAATTCGTGGGCGTCACGTCACTGACCTCCAAGGGACGAGGGGCCAGCCTGCCGCACCAGCTCGGCATCCAGGTAAACCAAGCGATTTCGATCAATTTGCCCGCGCCGGAAGTCTACCGATTTATGCGCGATTTCTCGAATTTCCCCCGATTTATCGGTCACTTGAAAACTATCCAAGTGCACGATTCGACGCATTCGCGGTGGGTGATTTCCGGGCCTCGACAAGCGGAGCTCGAGTGCGATATCGAGACGATCAACGACATCGAAAACAAATTAATCGCATGGCGCTCGGTGAATAGCCCGGATGTGGATGCGGCGGGCTCGTTGCGTTTTGAGGAGGCTCCGCAAGGTCGGGGTACCATCTTGCGGTTTTCTCTGCAGTATCTCGCTCCCGGCGGGCGCTTGGTCACGGCAGTAGCGAAACTCTTGGGCCACGATCCGGAGTCCGAGCTGAAAGAGGATCTGCGGCGCTTGAAACAAATTCTTGAGACCGGCGAGGTGGTGACCACCTCCGGCCAGTCCGCCGGCGGCCCTCACGCGCGTCGTGCTGAGGAGCAAGGCGAAGAAACCTCGGAGCCTTTCGAGCCGTCCGGGGCGCCATCGGAGAGGACTCGTGCGGCTTCAGCCTCTTAAAATCGACATCGCCTATGGGCTTGCGTTCTCCGCCCCCGATCTGTGAGAAACCGGCAAGTCATACTGGCGTGGATCAAAGAAGGCGGGTACATTTTCCGATTCGTGTAAAGATTCAGCGTATGAGCGGCGTAGAGTTCTACCTCATAACCAACGAATGGATTATAATTCGCCTTCTGGACCGCCGTTTCCACGAAAAGCACATGCGTCGCTTGTGCCTCTCGTCGTTAGGTCCCAAGTCACATCTTAAGTGATCAAAGCCGCGGATGAAGCTCAGCCTCCGACTCATTGCCTCACTCGTTTTCAGTATTAGCCTGCTTACCTTCCTGGTCGCCCGTAACCAGGTTCGATCCCAGAAAAGCGGTATGCGTGGCGATTTGGCGCGACGTGCCGAGGTCCTGACGGAAAGTTTGCAGGAAACTGTTGAGCCCGTCTTGCAAAAGGGCCCCACCCAGCTTCGGCGAATTGTCGAGCGTTTTGGAGATCGGCAGCATTTGGCCGGCGTGGCCATCTATGATCCCGATGGCAAACTGCTCGCCGCCAGCGCCAACCTCGAGCACAACGCCGGGACACCCCCAAATGTTTTCGCCACCTGTAAGGCCAGCGATACAGGAGCCGGTGGCTTTATCAAAATCGGCGACATGGCGATGTATGCCTACGCGGTCCCTTTGCATCGCGACGCGAACCTTGCAGGCGTTTTGGTCACCTTTCACGATGCCGGTTTTATCGAGGCGCAAAGCTCGAACATTTGGCGCGGCGCCCTGTGGGACGTCATCGCTGAAGTCCTGCTTATCGTTCTGATCACCTTTTTGATCGTACGGTCGACGATCGTCGGCCCCATTACCCGGATATCGCAGTGGATGAAAGATCTGCGGAACGGCAACGCCGGGCCGCTTCCACAGCCATCGGCCGGCGATTTTCTGCAGCCGCTAACGTCGGAGGCGGCCTCCCTCGGACAAAGCCTCGCCGAAGCCCGCATGGCCGCAAAAGAAGAAGCCCGGCTGCGCGAGGCGGGCGACACGTTGTGGACGGCGGATCGCCTGCGTGTAGGCGTGCGGCGAAGGCTGCGCGGCAATTCGCTCTTCGTAATTTCGAATCGCGAGCCCTACCAACACGTGCACAATGGAAAAGAGATCGAAGTGCGTGTCCCCGCCAGCGGCCTGGTCACCGCTCTCGAGCCTATTCTAAATGCGTGCGACGGCACCTGGATCGCCCATGGCTCGAGCGATGCGGACCGTGAGAGCGTCGACTCACACGACCGGCTGCGTGTTCCGCCCGACTTGAAGCATTACACGCTGCGCCGCGTGTGGCTCAGCAAAGAAGAAGAAGACGGGTATTATTTCGGGTTTGCTAACGAGGGTATTTGGCCGCTTTGCCATATTGCGCATACGCGCCCAAATTTTCGGACCACCGATTGGGAGCACTATCGCCGCGTAAATGAGAAGTTTGCGCAAGCGACTCTCGAAGAGATCGAAAATGCGGAAGAGCCTTTTGTACTGATCCAGGATTACCACTTTGCTTTGCTTCCGCGCCTGATCAAGACGGCGCGCCCGGACGCGCGTGTGGCGATCTTTTGGCATATTCCCTGGCCCAACCCGGAAGCTTTTGCCATTTGCCCCTGGCAAAAAGAGCTCCTCGACGGCCTGCTGGGCGCCGATCTCATCGGTTTCCACATCCAGGCGCACTGCAATAATTTTCTCGAGACGGTCGATCAATCCATCGAATGCCGTATCGAGTGGGACCGCTTCGCCGTCAACCACAGCAATCATTTTACGATTGTGCGGCCTCATCCGATCAGCGTGGCGTTCGTTGATTCCAGCGAAGAATCGCGCGGCCTGCTCACCGGGGAACCCAGCCGCGCGACCATTCTGGAAAAGTTGGGACCGGAGACGCTTTTTGTGGGTGTGGGCGTCGATCGCATCGACTACACCAAGGGGTTGCTCGAGCGTTTTCTGGGTATCGAACGATTCCTGGACAAGTATCCGCAGTACGTGCGGAAATTCAGTTTCGTGCAGTTCGGCGCGCCCAGCCGCACGAACATCAAACGCTATAAGGACTTTTTCTTCGAAGTGGAGGCCGAGGCCCAGCGCATCAACGCGCGTTTTCAGGTCGATCGCTGGAAGCCCATCGTTTTTTACGGGCAGCACCACGATCATCATGAAATCAACCCTTATTACCGGGCGGCCGACCTGTGCCTGGTTACTTCTCTTCATGACGGTATGAATTTGGTGGCCAAGGAATTCGTGGCCGCACGTGAGGACGAGGATGGCGTGCTGGTGCTTAGCCAGTTCACCGGCGCGATTCGCGAATTGCGCGATGCCATCCCTGTGAACCCCTACGACATCGAGCAGCTGGCGGAATCGATTCGGCGGGCGCTGGAGATGTCTCCCGAGGAAAGGCGTGCGCGCATGAAACGCATGCGGCGCACCGTCAGAGAACACAATGTGTACCGCTGGGCGGCAGATCTTATTTCGGAACTGGCGGAAATCCGGCTCGACGCGCCAGAATTAACCGAAAAGCGCTGAGCTTCCAGCGCGAACGGTCTCGGGGAGCACCAGGTTGCGCGGAATTAGCAGTGTTTCTGCGGCAAAGGCGCAAAGTACGCGGGCGAGAGTCTGGTATTTGGAAGCCTTTGGAGAAAAAACTTCCATCACACAATAATTTTGGTCTCGCGGCGGCGCCGCGTCGCCGCAAAGCCGGCGTCCCCTCGCGACCGGGTAACACCCCCGTTTATCCCCTGCTTGACCATTGGGCCGAGGTGGCGCGCCGCGTGCGAGCCTCAAAAGACCTGCGCCTATTTCTCGATTTTGACGGCACCCTTGTGGATTTCCGTTCGCGTCCTGACGAGGTAACTCTTGAACCAGAGATGCGCACGCGGCTGCGCAAGGTGGCCGCACACCCTTTTGTTCATGTGGCCATCGTCAGTGGCCGGCGGCGGGCCTCGCTGATTCAATACATTAAAGTTCCGCGCGTGCAGTTCCTGGGTTTATACGGATGGGAAAAAGAGGCAGGAATGCACCTTCCGGAGCCCTCGATGCACTCGCTTTCGCAAGCACGCCTGATTTTAGGCGACCTTCCGAACCAGGCGCCGGGTATTTTCATCGAAGACAAAGGCTTGAGCCTGGCCGTTCACTTCCGCGAAGCCTCGCCGGCAGCGGCGCGCAAG
Source organism: Acidobacteriota bacterium (assembly GCA_003140295.1). Classification (GTDB taxonomy): domain Bacteria; phylum Acidobacteriota; class Terriglobia; order Acidiferrales; family UBA7541; genus Palsa-189. Next base: position 2,620 of record PLJR01000187.1, on the reverse strand, counting down.
GCGCGCTCGTGCCTGCGAAGGGTATCGGCGCGGTTTCGCGAACATTTGCACATCATTCGCGCAAGTAATGTTTGGGAGCTGCTGCCGCGCGAAATTCGTGGAAAGGGATTCGCCCTGCGCGAAATATTGCGTGGCCTGCGGCAGCCGTTTCTACCGTTTTATCTCGGCGATGACTTGACGGACGAAGCGGCGTTCGCGGCCCTGCGCATGGGCGTCACCGTGCTGGCCGGACCGCCTCGTCGGACCAAGGCGCGTTTCCGTTTGAGTGGCACCGGTGAAGTCAGCACCTTTCTTCAGCTACTGCAGGCCGAACTTCCGTGACAACCGCAGAGCATCCGTTCCAGTTTGTCACCGCGTCACGCGTAACTCGTATCGGCAACCAATGCGCGAACACGCTGGGGGAATTGCGAGCACGTCCGAGAGCATTTCCTGATCACCAGCAACGTTCGCCGGTATCTTACTTTGTTCCTGCACTTCCTTAAACCCGGTAACGACGCGAGTAAATATGTAACGGATGTGGTGGAAAACGGCCAGTTAAGTCGCGCCTGCCATGCATAAACAGCGGTCGCGGCAACCCACCATCGGGCAACTCAGGGCCACGACTTTGCCATCTGTTTAGTGTTGAATAAATAGACATTTTGAGAGACTTTGCAGGAGGGCCATCATGAAGTTTGCAGCGAATAATTGCGCGGTACGGACGCATCGAACGGCAATTTGTGCCCTGGCATTGGCATTTTCGGCATGCGCTATACCGCTAGCCGCGCAGAATCGGTCCAGCGATCCTGATGGTTACGTGACTATACAGGAGTCGCCCGCACAGCCACTGGGCGGAAACCCTGCGCCGTCGGCCGATGCCCAGGAATCGAGTGTTCCTGCGGCGACCCGTTCCTCCGAGCCAGTACCGTCGGATCTGACCTTGACCACAGGCACGCTGATTCCTGTGCGCGTAAACCAGTGGCTTTCGAGCGATCGCAATCATCCCGGAGACACGTTCAGTGGCGTCCTCGAGCAACCCTTGATTGTCCAGGGTTGGGTGGTGGCGCGTCGGGGCCAATCTGTGATTGGCCGCGTATCGGTGGCGCAAAAGGCGGGGCACGGAAAAGATGTCTCGCAACTGGGCCTGGAATTGGCTGAACTCTCCGTGGTCGACGGCCAGCAGTTGCCGGTTCGCACGGAATTGGTGCAGAGCGAAGGTCGTCCCACCTCTACCGGGCGCGAAGCAGCAACCATCGGAGCCACCACAGCTATCGGGGCCGCGATCGGCGCGGCCGCCGGCGGGGGAACCGGACTGGCCATAGGCGCAGGCGCGGGTGCGGTGGCGGGAGCAACCGGAGTAGCGTTTACTCACGGAAAACCCACGATCATCGCGCCAGAGACGGTCTTGACGTTCCGCTTGGACGAACCGCTCCAGATTTCCACCGACCGCAGCCAACTGGCTTTCCGGCCCGTAAACCAAAGCGATTACGACCGTCCCGACCGGGATCAGGATGCCTATGCGCGGCCTAAAGCACGCGGGGGCGCCGGTCCGGTCTATGCTCCGACGCCATATCCTTACTACCTTGACTATGCGTATGGCGGCTATCCGTGGGGCTGGGGATACTACCCGCCGGTGTACTTGGGTTTTTACGGCGGTTTTGGCCGCGGATTTGGCCGCGGAGGATTCCGTCGTTGATTGGTGGACGCGCGCGCCAAGCTTCACAAATGAGCGCTGTCGCATTACATTGAGACTGTGCGCGAACTGAACAAGGGACGCTCCAGCGCGGCCAAGAAGCGTCCCTTGCAATATTCTTCTAAAAATATACCCGCCAACGAACGGCTCATAATTGCTCTGGACGTCCCCGGCAGTGATGAAGCGAAGAAAGTCGTCGAGCAATTGGACGACGCGGTAGTATTTTATAAACTCGGGTTGCAGTTGTTCATGGCCGAGGGGTACTTCGATCTTGTGCGCTGGCTCGACGGACGCGGCAAGAAGANNTCTTCGATGTGCCCGAAACCGTAAAAAAAGCCGTGAGCCAACTGCAACGCTGGCCCGCCGCATTCATTACGGTTCACGGTAACGATGGGATGCTAAAGGCCGCCGTATCCCAGAGAAAAAAGAGCATGAAAATTCTGGCAGTTACCGCTCTTACGAGCCTGGACCGGGCCGATCTGCAGGACCTCGGATTTAAATGCGACGTAAAAAACCTGGTGCTTTCGCGCGCTAGGCGCGCGCTAAAGCTCGGCTGCGATGGCGTGGTCTCTTCGGGCTTGGAGGCGCCTCTGCTCAGAAAAAGTCTCGGCGAAAACTTTTTGGTCGTGACTCCAGGCATTCGACCGGTAGATAACGACGAAGGGCCAAAAACTGACGACCAGAAACGTACCACTGATGTCGAAGAAGCTTTCACCAATGGTGCCGATTACATCGTAGTTGGAAGGCCGGTCATGAACGCTCCCGATCGTCGAGCTGCCGCGACCGGCATTCAGGAACGCATCGCCACCCTGTTTGCTAAGGGTTAGCTCGGGATATATTGCGCTGCCTGAGGCGTGGCGCCCAGCACCGAGCCAGATCCATACCATTGCGCGACCTGCGACTTGGCAGTACTGTTTCAACAACTATCCTTCGGCGCGATGTATCGGTGAG
>PLJR01000170.1 GCA_003140295.1 Acidobacteriota bacterium | reverse complement strand
GCCGAACGTTTTCGCGGCGCCTTTATTCCCCTGGACGAACTGCGCCGCAACCCGCACCTGGAAATGCACACCCGCGGCGGCTAGCCAAGACGAGGCGCGCGAATGAGCGCCAGGAGCGCCGCAGAGCAGCAAAGAGTGGATGAGTGCCAGAGAGCGGGAGAGCGGGCGGAGAGCGGACCACCCGCAGAGGACAGAAAGAGCGGCCGGAACAGACGGACGTCGGCGGCAAAAAATTTCAGCGGAGATGAAATTAAAAAAGGTCAGCTTCGCGATCCGGTGAGATGTCCTACGTCGTTGCGGGTTTGTACCGCGCGCGAAATTGAATCGCGCGTGACCATGCCCACAATGTTTCCGCCCGTAATCACCGCCATCTGGTCGACGTTCGCGCTGCGCATGCGCTCGAGCAACTCGACTGCGGAATCTTCCGGAGCCGCGAGCGGCAAACCGTCGCGCGACAGCATCACTGCTTGCACCGAGTTCATCGGCCATTCTTCGCGCGGCACGCTTTGCAGCGCTTCCACGGTCATCAATCCCACCAACTGGTTTCCCGACATCACCAGGTGCGCGCGGCGCCCCGTGCGCGTTACTTCGCGCGCGTACTCCTCGAGAGAAATGTCGCGCTGCACCGTCGCCATGTCCGAAGTCATGATGTCGGAAACGCGCAAGCCCTCGAGCGCGCCGCGCGCCGCCACTTGCGCGTAGCTCTGCCGCGCGACAGTCAGCAGGAACCAGCCGATGAACACCCACCAAAGTCCGCCGATCACGTCGCGCCCGCCGAGATATCCCTGCACGGCGATCCACAAGCCAATCGCCATCATGCCGTAGGCGACGATTTGTCCGCCGACGGCAGCGATGCGCGTGGCGCGCGTGTAATTCTTGGTGATGCCCCAAATGATCGAGCGCAGCAGGCGCCCGCCGTCGAGCGGAAATCCCGGAACCAGATTGAATGTGGCGAGCATGGCGTTGATCCAGGAAAGCTGGCCGCCCAACTCGGCGGCCATGCTGTGCTGCGGCGCGTAAACCGCGAGCAGCCAGAAACAGGCCGCCAGAAAATAACTCGACACCGGGCCCGCGGCGGCAATCAAAAATTCCTGGCCGGGGCGGTCGGGCTCGCGCGAAATACGCGCGACGCCGCCGAAGAAAAATAAAGTGATGGAAGAGACGGGCAAGCGATAGCGGATGGCGACGATGCTGTGCGAGAGCTCGTGAAAAAGAACCGAGCCGAAGAAGAGCGCGCTCGTGAGCAGGCCGAGCGACCAGCCCTGCCCCGCGGTCCAATTGGGATTGGTGGAACTGAACTCGGATCCGAACTGGTAGGTGATCAGGGCAAAAATCAGGAACCAACTGGAGTGGAGGTAGATAGGAATGCCGAAAACCCGGCCGATCTTGAAGCCTGCGCCGCGCATCGGAAAGCCTCCAAGGCCAGTATAACTGAATCGGCGCAGGCAAGCCCGTTCAGTGGCCGGCGGTGTTTCGTCTCTTTCCCGTGGGCGCTGGGACGGGCTTGCCGAGGCATGTTGCACATCATGTTATGCACCTGAATGTTGGCCTCCGGACTATTGCGGGTTGCTTTTGCATAGCGGTTTTCATGTGGGTGCCGCAAGCGGCGTGTTGCAAACTTGGAGTCCGGCGGCGGAAGTTTCCGCCCGAGTTGAGCGCGGCTGTCCTATGATTCTTGCGAAGCGCAGAAAGGCGACAAACGGCGCGCATGAGCAAGAATTCCAGGAATTTAAGCTTCACGCCCGAAAACCAGCCCAACAAGAACGGGCCTGCCCCCAACGGGCATACACCGGGGAACGGCACGTCTACACGCGCGGAACCGAACGGTTTGTTTACCGGGCACCTTACTGGGCCATTTACTGCGCCCCTTGCCGGGTCCTTTACCACGCCCCTTAGCGGGGCGGTTACTGCGCCTCATTCCCCCAGCTCGAGTGACCGCCGACCGGCCGGGCCGGCGGCGGCACCAAGCGTCGGGGCGCGGAAACGCGGGCACGCAATCGGATGGCTTACGTTTCGGGCAAAAATGTTTCTGCTGTTCACCGCTGCTGTGGCGGCCGCCGCGGGGCTTTTTGGCTGGGGCGCAACGTACTACGCGCGGCAGGCGTTCGGCAAGGTGACGGCACAACGGTCGGACGCGCTGGTGGCGCAATTCCGGAATGAGTATTTGCAGCGCGGCAACGAAGTAGTGCAGAGCGTGGAGAGCATCGCGGAAGCGGAAGGCACGATGCGGATGGCACTCGACCTGACGCGGCCGTTGTCCGACCCTTCGCTCTATGCGAGCGATGCGACGGGCCTGGCAACGTCGCGACACCTCGATTTCCTGGAACTGGCGACCGACGATGGAACGCTGATTTCGTCGGCGGAATGGCCGGGGCGCAGCGGCTACCGCAACGACTGGGTGACGCTGGAAAAGAATTGGAACCAGCAGGGAGCGTTTCTGGCGCCGGTGGAGTTAATCGACAACGTGCAACTCGGGTTGCTGGCGGTGCGCGCGTTGCACGTCGGCGGCAAAAATTTTTACGTGATCGGGGGCCGGCACCTGGACAGGAATTTTCTGCATGCGGTGGCGGCGCCGGGCGGCACGCGCGGGTTGCTATATCGCAATCTGGAGCCGAGCTTCGTTCCCGCAGCGCTCGAGGATAGTGCCGGGCCGGCGGCGGATGGCGAAGGCTTCGCGGCGCTGATTCAGTCCGTGCAAAATCAGCCGCGCACCTTGAGCCAAGCGGCGCTGGACTGGACGCCGGGAGCGGGCGGCGGTCCAGCGGGTCCTCAATTTTATAAGGGCGGCGGACCGGCGGGAACCACGATGGAGACAGGGAGCGGCGCGGAAACCTTCGTGACTGTGCCGCTGGCCGGGCGACACAACGAATTGCTGGGCGTGCTGCTGATAGGCAGCTCGCAGAACGAACTGCTGGCGCTTGCGGGCCAGATTCGCGCGGGAGCGCTGCTGATTGCGGCGGTGGGCGTGCTGCTCGGCATGATCGTAAGCTTTTGGGTTTCGGCGCGGGTGGCGCAGCCACTTGCGCGGCTGACTTCCGGCGCCGAAGCAGTGGCGCGCGGAAACTGGGGAGCGCGGGTGGCGGTGACGTCGAACGACGAATTTGGCGGCTTGGCGCGCGCGTTCAACAATATGACGCGGCACCTGACCGGGGACCGAGAGCGCCTGCTGCAAGGGC
>PLJR01000368.1:59972-69953 GCA_003140295.1 Acidobacteriota bacterium | reverse complement strand
AACGACACGGTCACCGACATCCTGGCCGGCGAACGAAACATTGGGGCCGGTCCCGACAACCTCTCGCTCTTCAAGAAAGCCGCGGGGAACTCGATCGACATCGTCTACCCTCAAGACGGGTCGATTCTGATCGTCGCGCCGGTTGCCGTGCTCAAGGATGCCCCGCATCCCAACGCCGGCCGGCTGTTCGAGAACTTCATGTATTCGAAAGAGTACTCGCAGGCGCTCGCCAAACAGGCTCACTTTCCGCTGCGCGCCGAGGTCCCGTCGATCAACGGGATGACGCTCGAGAAAATTCATTGGGTGCGCGTCAAGGCCGACCGGCTGGCGGCCGGCGTCCCCGAGGTCGTGGCAAAATGGCGTGAGACGTTCGGCGTTTAGGCCGAACCTCGACGCCGGGGCAATCGCCTTCGTCATCGCCCTAGCGGCGCTGGCGCTTATGGTCGTGCTGCCCCTTGGGTGGCTCGTGTTTACGAGCCTTCAACTTCCGGACACCGCGCATCTCACATTCGGCAACTATCTCGAAGCCTTCAGCAAGTCGATCTACCTGCAGCCGATCGTCAACTCGCTGATCCTAGCGACCTCCGTCGCGACGATCGCGGTGCTGGTCGGCACGCCGCTGGCGTGGCTCTTGGCGCGCACCGATCTGCCGGCACGCGGGCTCATCCGCGGACTCATCGTCGCGGCCTTCGTCACGCCGTCGTTTCTCGGCGCCCAAGCCTGGATGCTGCTGGCCGCGCCGAACAGCGGCTGGTTGAACCGGTGGTGGGTGGCCCTCATGCACACCGAGCACGGCCCGCTCAACATCTACTCGCTGGCGGGCGCGATCTTCGTGATGTCGTGCTACAACATTCCGTACACGTTCACGTTCGTGTCGGGTGCGCTGGCCGGCGTGCCGGCCGAGTTCGAGGACGCCGCCGCGATCCTCGGCGCACGCGGACTGGCCCGCGTCTTTACGATCACCTTACCGCTCGCGCTGCCGGCGATCGTCGCGGGCTTCATCATGTCGTTCCTCGAGGCCATGTCCGAATTCGGCGCGCCGGCTTTTTTGTTGATTCCCGCGCGCCAACAGGTCATCACGACGCAGCTCTACCTCTTCTTCCAATTCCCGGCGCGGCTCGAACTGGCGGCGGCGTACGCCATGCCGCTCCTGCTCGTGACGGCCGGCTTACTCTATGCGCAGCGCCGTTTGCTCGGACGTAAACGCTACACGACGATCGGAACCAAAGGCGGGCGCCGGCACTTGATCGCGCTCGGGCGGTGGCGCTGGCCGGTTTTGGCTTTGGCGCTGATCGCGCCACTGTGCTCCGTGTTCATGCCCTATGCGGCGCTGCTCGCGACCTCGCTGTCGCGCGCCTGGGGACGCGGCCTGGTGCCCGGCAACCTGTCGTTCTACTGGTATCGCTGGGCCTTCGTCGACAATCCGACGGCGCAAGCGGCGATCTTGCACAGTCTCGAGTACGGGCTGGCGGCGGCGAGCATCGCGCTCGCGATTGCGGTCGTCGTCGCGTTCGCCGTCACGCGAAAGCTCGTACCGTTCGGAAACGTGCTGTCGTTCATCTGCATGGCGCCCTTCGTCGTCCCGGGAATCATCCTGGCGATCGGGTTCTTCGCAGCGTATTCGCACAAGCCGCTGCTCCTCTACGGAACGGCCTGGATTCTGATCGTCGCATTCGCAACGCGCTTCTTGCCGATTGCCTACACGAACGTCACAACCGCGCTGCAGACGCTCTCGGTCGATCTCGAGAACGCGGCCCGAACGCTCGGCGCGGGACGCGCGCGTGCCCTCTTCACGATCACGATCCCGCTGCTGCGCACGGGCATCCTCTCGGCCTGGCTGCTGGTGCTCATCCCGGCGCTGCGCGAGCTTTCGTGCGCCGTCTTTCTCTTTACGCCGCGGACCGCCGTGATCACCACGGTGCTCTTTGATTTCAGCGATGCGGGGAATTTCGAAGCCGTCGCGACCATGGGCATTCTGCTCATGGCCATGACCCTCGTGCTGGTTACGACCCTTTATCGCTTCCTCGGGCGTAGCGTGCTCGACGCAAGGACGACATAATGGCCGAAATCGTCATCAGCGGCTTGCGCAAGCGCTTCGACCAGTCCGCGAATTATGCGGTCGACGGACTCGACTTGCGCGTGCGCGACGGCGAAGTCATGGCGCTGCTCGGTCCGTCGGGCTGCGGCAAGACCACGACGTTGCAGTTGCTGGCGGGGTTCCTCCAGCCGGACGCCGGCGAAATCCGCGTCGGCGAACGGGTGTTGTCCGACGCGACGCGCGTGGTGCCGCCCGAGCGCCGGAACATGTCGATGATCTTTCAGTCGTACGCCGTTTGGCCGCACAAGACGGTCTTCGAAAACGTCGCCTACGGACTGGAAGTGCGCCGCGTTCCGCGCGCCGAGATCGCAACCCGGGTGGAGCGAACGCTAGCCTCGGTGCATCTGGAACAACTCGCGAGTCGCTATCCCGCCGAACTGTCCGGCGGACAGCAGCAACGCGTCGCCTTGGCCCGCGCGGTGGTCGTCGAGCCGGATATCCTCTTACTCGACGAGCCGCTTTCGAATCTGGACGCCAACCTGCGCGAGGCGATGCGCTTCGAGATTCGACGGCTGCACGACGCGACCGGCATCACGATGGTCTACGTCACCCACGATCAAGCCGAGGCGATGGTTACGGCCGACCGGATCGCGATCATGAACGGCGGCAAGGTGGATCAGGTCGGAACGCCGGCCGAAATCTACGAAGAACCGCGCACGGCCTTCGCGGCCGCCTTCATCGGACGCATGAACGTCTTCGAGGGAACGCTCGGCGGCGACGGTGTCGTGGTCTGCGGCGAACTCGCGCTGCGCACCGCGTCGGCCCCGATCCCGGCTGCCGGGATGCGATCGACCGTCTGCATCCGGCCGCAGCACGTCGTTTTGATCGCGAGCGATGGCTCAGCCGTATCCGGGCCGAACCGCGCGGCGGGGCGTATCGTGCGCCAAACGTATCTCGGCGATCTGCGCGACTACCTGATCGAACTCGCCGGAGGCCTGGTCGTGCGGGCCGTTACCGAGCCCGGCGTCCGGCACGACGTCGGAGCCGGCGTCGTCGTCGAGCTGCCGGCCGGCCATTGCCGCGCGGTCGAGGAGTAGCGCGCCTCAGGCCAGCGCGCGTTCGAGCAGGCGGGCCACGTGCCACGACTGCCGTCCGCTTCCGTCGGCGATCTGATGGCGGCAACTCGTGCCGTCGGCGACGAGCAGCGTTTGGGGATCGGCGGCGCGCACCGCGGGCAACAGCGAGCGCTCCGCCATCGCCATCGAAATGCCGACATGCTGCGGTTCGTAACCGAAACTTCCCGCCATTCCGCAGCAGCTCGACTCGATCGCCCGCGTTTCGAGCCCGGGAATCAGTCCCAGCGCCCGCATCACGGCCGGCATCTCGCCGAACGCCTTCTGATGACAGTGGCCGTGGACGAGCGCGAGCGATTCCGGTAGATTGCGCAGATCGAGCCGGAGGCGGCCCGCATCGGCTTCGCGTGCGAGAAAATCTTCGAACAACATCGCCCGTCCGGCAACGATCTGCGATGCTTCCCCCGGCAGCAGCGCGAGAAACTCATCGCGCAGGGTTAGCAGACACGAGGGCTCGAGCCCGAGGATCGCGGCGCCGCGGCGGGCCGGTGCCTCGAGCGCCGCGATGACGCGGCTTGCCTCGCGCCGTGCTTCTTCGACGAATCCTGCGGTGAGGTACGTCCGTCCGCAGCATAACGGCCGCGCGTCGTTCGCGGGCTGCGCCGTGTTGACGCGATAATTGGCCGCCTCGAGCACCGCGATCGCCGCACGCGCGTTCTCCGGCTCGAACCAGCGGCTGAAGGTGTCGACGAAAAGGATGACTTCGCGTACATCCGCCTTCGGGCTCGCCGGCGAGATGCGATCGTCGCGGAACGGCTGCGCGCTCGGAACCGGAATCGGGCGCGTCGCGCTGAACCCCGTCAACGCTTCGGTCGCGCGCGCCAGCAGCGGCATCCCGTTGCGCAGGCGCAGCAGCGGCCGTAGCTTCTGCAGCAGCGGTGCGAGTCGCGGCAGCCCGGCCACCAGACGATCCTTGAGGCGCGCGCCATGGCGCTTGCGGTAGTGGTGCAGAAACTCGATCTTCATGCGCGCCATGTCGACGCCGGTCGGACATTCGCGCCGGCACGCCTTGCACGACACGCACAGATCGAGGACCTCGTAGAGCGCGTCGGAGGTCAAGGCATCGGGCCCGAGTTGCCCGGTCAACGCGAGCCGCAATGCGTTGGCCCGGCCGCGGGTCACGTCGCGTTCGTCGCGCGTGGCCATGAACGACGGGCACATGACCGCCGCGTCCTTGCGACAGGCGCCGTTGTTGTTGCACATTTCGGTCGCCGCCGCGAACGAGCCCCATTCGGACCAATCGAGAACCGTATCGAGGTCGATCGGCGCGTAGTCCGACCCGTAGCGAAAGAGCGAACGGTCGTCCATGCGCGGCGCGCGCACGATGCGCCCCGGATTGAACAAGGCCCCAGGATCGAAGGCATCCTTGACGTCCTCGAACGCGCGCACGATCCGCGAGCCGAACATCGCTTCGTGAAACTCCGACCGCACGATGCCGTCCCCGTGCTCGCCCGAATGCGAGCCGCCGTACTCGCGCACGATCGCGAACGCCTCTTCGGCGATCGCGCGNNAGGTTGAGCACCGGGCGCACGTGCAAACACCCGACCGATGCGTGCGCGTACCAGGTTCCCCAGGTTCCGTATTTCTCGAAGAGACGCGTCAGCCGGTCCGTGTATTCGGCCAAGTGGTCGAGGTCGACGGCGCAGTCCTCGATGATCGAAACGGGCTTTGCGTCGCCCTTCATCGACATCATCACGTTCAACCCAGCGGAGCGCACCGCCCAGATCTCCGCCTGCGCTTTGGGATCCTCGACCTTGACGACCGCTTCCCGGTACCCGAGTTGCATCATACGTTCGTCGAGTTCGCTGAGACGTTCTCGTAACACGGGCTCGTCGTCGCCGCTGTACTCGACGAGCAAGACCGCGGCGGGCTCTCCGCGTACGAAACGTTCGATCGCCGGCGCGAAGGCGGCATTCCGGCGCGCCAGGTCGAGCATCGTGCCGTCGACGAGTTCGACCGCGACGGGGCCCGTCTCGACGATTTCTTTGGTGGCTGCCATGGCGTCGGCGAAGCGTGGGAAGTGCGCGACGCCGAGGACGCGATGCGCCGGGAGTGGCTGCAACTCGAGTTCGATGCTGGTGAAGAACGCCAGCGTCCCCTCGGAGCCGACCAGGATATTCGCCGCGTTGAACGGTCCGGCCGCGATCGCATCGAGATTGTAGCCGCCGACGCGGCGCAAGACTTTCGGAAAGCGGGCCGCGATTTCGGCGCTCTCGCGCGCGGCGATGGCGCGCAAGCGTTCGACCAGCGCGCGATACACCGGAGGCTCGGGCCGTTCGCCGGCGCCGGTCTCGGCGAAGCGTGCGCGCGTGCCGTCGGCCAAGACCGCGTCGATGCCCGTCACGTTGTGCACCATGTTGCCGTACCGGATGGAACGCGCGCCTGACGAGTTGTTGGCGGTCATGCCGCCGATGGTCGCGCGATCGGCGGTCGACGGGTCGACCGGAAAGAACAGCCCGTCGCGCGCCAGCGTGGCGTTGAGCCGCCCGAGCACGACGCCCGGTTGCACGCGCGCGCGGCGCGCGGCGACGTCGATCGATTCGACTGCACGCAGGTTCTTGCTCACGTCGACCACGATCGCCGCGTTGACGGTCTGGCCGCATTGCGACGTGCCCGCGCCGCGCGGCAAGATTGGGATACCGGCTTCGGCGCAGATCGCGCGGACCGCGAGGATGTCGTCGACGTCGGCCGGGACGACCACGCCCAGCGGATCGACCTGGTAGATCGACGCATCGGTCGCATAGAGGCCGCGCGTCACCGCATCGAATGCGGCCTCGCCTCGTACCTCACGACGGAGGCGGCGAGCGACCGCACCGTCGGCGAACGTCACTGCGCCCGAATTTAGACGAGCGCCGGGGCGCGCTGCGCGGCGCCGGACTTCGGCGCGGTCAGGAACTCGAGCGCGGCGCCGACCCCGTCGCCGATGGGAACGTCGCAGAGCCGTAGGCCCATCTGCACGCCGCACAGCGTCGCGGCCAGCATCAGCTCGTTGAAACTTCCCAGGTGACCGATGCGGAAGACGCGGCCCTTGAGCTTCCCGAGACCGACACCGAGCGACATGTCGAAGCGCTCGAGGATCGTGGTGCGAATCACGTCGGCATCGACGCCTTCGGGAACGACGATCGCAGTCAAGGTGTTCGATCGCTCGCGCGGGTCGGTCGCCAAGATTTCCAGACCCCACGCGACGACGGCGCATCGCGTCGCTTCGGCTAGGCGCGCGTGGCGCGCGAAGACGTTCTCGAGGCCTTCTTCGCGCAGGAGCGCGAGCGCCTCGCGCAGCCCAAACATCATCAGCGTCGGCGGCGTGTATGGAAAGAAGCCTTGGGCGTTGGCCGCAATGATCGAGGCCCAGTCGAAATACGAGCGTGGGAAGCGCGAACGCTTCGACGCCTCGAGCGCCTTGGCCGAGACGACGTTGAGCCCGATGCCGGGCGGTAACATCAGGCCCTTCTGCGACCCGCAGACCATCACGTCGACGCGCCACTCGTCGTGGCGGTAATCGATCGATGCCAGCGACGAAATGGCGTCGACGATGAGCAATGCCGGATGACCCAGCTGATTCATCACGCGGCGCAGCTCGGCAATCTTGCTGGTGACTCCGGTGGATGTTTCGTTGTGCACCACGACGACAGCCTTGAACACGTGGCTGCTATCCGCGCGGAGACGCGCTTCCGCCTCTGCGGCTGAAGCGCCCCGGCGCCAATCGCCAGGAATGTAGGTGACCGCAAGGCCAAGCCTTTCGCCGATCTGCCGCCAGATCGCGGAGAAGTGGCCGGTCTCGAAAATCAAGACGCGATCGCCCGGGGAAAGGGTGTTGGCGAGCGACGCTTCGCAGGCTCCCGTGCCGGACGAGGTGTAGATAATGACGGGACTTGAGGTGGCGAAGATCGCGGCCATTCCCGCCAGAATCTCTTTGCCGAGAATCGCGAATTCGGGGCCCCGGTGGTCGATTACCGGGCGGTCCATGGCGCGCAGGACGCGGTCGGGAACGTTGGTGGGTCCGGGAATTTGCAGGAAATGCCGGCCGGTGTGAATCATGAAAAATTAGACAGGAGTGAATTCGCCCGACTCTGCCTGATTCTCCTTGTCTTTAGTGATTTCATGATGATGTATGCAGGGTCTAAATATATATACGCGTGCGGGAACTGAAAGTTTACTAGGTCACGACTCTAGCTACGGCTCCGGATTGTGCCAGCCGCCTACATCCGAGGCGAGGCGATCGGCTTCGGGTGGGCCCCAGGTTCCGGGCTCATAAACGATGGGCGGATCGGGTAGGTTGAGCACCGGATCGCAAATGGCCCAGGCGGCCTCGACAGCGTCCTGGCGAACGAAAAGCAGCGGATCGCCGCGCATGGCATCGGTGAGCAGCCGCTCGTACGCGTCGAGTTCATCTTTCTGATCCAACTTGACGGCGGAAAGTTCGACGGGCATGGCGACCATCTCGGCACCAGGACGTTTGACGCGCGCTCCAATGCTGAGGGAGATATCGGGACCCAGGCGGAAACGCAGATAATTGCTTTCGGTGTGCCTGCGCAGCGGCGGTTCCTTGAGCTTGACCAGGACTTCAGTGACCGTGACCGGCAGGTGTTTGCCGGCGCGCAGCAAAAATGGAACGCCGGCCCAGCGCCAGGTGTCCACCTCGAGACGCGCGGCGGCGTAGGTTTCCACTTTGGAATCGGGAGCGACGCCGGGCTCCTGGCGATAGCCATTGAACTGGCCGCGCACGATATTCGCGGATTGGAGCGGAGGAATGGTGCGAAAGACCTTAACCTGTTCGTCACGGAGGGATTCCGCATATATGCTGGTGGGGGGCTCCATAGCCAGAAAGGCGACGACGACGAGGAGGTGATTCTGCACGACATCGCGTATGGCGCCGGCTTCCTCATAAAATTTGCCGCGGCCTTCGACGCCGAACTTCTCCGCCATGGTGATCTGCACGCTGGCGACGTAGTTGCGATTCCAGATGGGCTCGAGAAACGTGTTGGCGAAGCGAAAAAAGAGCAGATTTTCGACGGCTTCCTTGCCCAAAAAATGATCGATGCGAAAGACGGCCGATTCGGGGAAGACCGCGTGAAGGGTGGCGTCCAATGCTTGCGCTGAAGCTAAATCCCTGCCAAAGGGTTTTTCAATAATGACCCGCGCGTTTTTCGCCGCGCCCGAGCGCTGCAGCCCCTCGACAACGGTGGCAAAAGCGCTCGGAGGAATGGCGAGGTAGTGAGCCGGACACTGGGACTGGCCGAGCGCTTGGCGAAGCATTTCGAAGGTGCGGGCATCGTTGTAATCCCCGTCGATGTATTGCAGCAGGGCTACTAATTTAGCGAAGGCGGCCTCGTCTAGTCCGCCATGCTGGGTAATGCTGTCGCGCGCCCGTGCGCGAAGCTGATCGAGATTCCAGCCCGCCTTGGCCACTCCGATGACGGGCACATTGAGGTTGCCGTGCTGGATCATGTGCTGGAGGGCCGGGAAGATCTGCTTGTAGGCGAGATCGCCAGTAGCGCCGAAAAATACCAGCGCATCAGAGACCTGCGGCTTTTTTTGTGCAGAGGCAGGTTTCGGCGGAAGGACCGATGGGAGTGTTGCGCTCATGGCGAGCTCCTCGAATTTCGCACAGGCCGTTCGTTCAACTGCCGGTGGTCAAAGTCTGCATCGAGATCTTGGTGTGACCTACGCCCCATAAGCGAAATCCTCCGATAAACGCGTTACGATTGCTTCCGAGGCGCATGTTGCGAGGCAGCTTTTTCAGTTTCTTGCTGTTGCCGCCGCCCAGGACAACATAGTCGGCACTCAGCGCTGCGACCAATTCACGGGCGACCTTGAATACATACCGGCGCCATTTCTTTTTTCCGAGCCGGCGGAGGCCGCGCAGTCCGAGGTAATCCTCGTAGGTCTTGCCGTTCTTATAGGGAAGATGGGCGAGCTCCATGGGCTCCACGGCTCCATCGATGATCATAGCCGTTCCCAAGCCGGTACCCAAACCGAGGAAGAGCATGCGGCGTCCGCGGTAGCTGCCGATGGCTTGCATGACGGCATCGTTCACCAATTTCACCGGGCGCCCAAAGGCGCGGTGAAAATCGAATCCTACCCAGCCGCAGCCAAGATTGTGCGGTTCGTGGAAGGGCAGGCCGTGAGACACGGGGCCCGGATAGCCGATGGAGACGAATTCGTAGTCCCAGTCTTTGGCGGCACGTTTGACGTCACGCACCATTTGTTTGGCCGTCATGCGGGGGCCGGAGGGAATCTTGCGGGGTTGGGCTTGCCCGGTAGCGAGAATCTTTACGTGGGTGCCGCCAACGTCGACGACCAGGATTTTGGCGTTAGAGCTGCGCGCAGAATGGGCGACGGGAGGCTCGGCGGTGGTTCGAGCGTTATGCGTGGTCGCAGATGACTTCATGACGGGTTCGACCTCTCCCACCGATCATTGTGGCGAGTCATGTTATTGAGCGTTATTAAGCGGGCTCCCGCACCCGTGTTACGAATCGTTGATGCGAATCATTGCACTTGAATTACCGTACCAGAAAAAGGGACATCCGATGACAAGATTGCAGCGTCGGATTTAATGCCGAGTTCAGTTGTGCTCGGGGATCGGAGAGGCTGTGGCGCAAGACGTTTTCACCATCGGGCATTCCACACGCACGTGGGAGGATTTCCGCAATCTGCTGCGGGCGCATGGGATCGAGCGCGTCGTGGATGTGCGCACCATGCCCAGGTCGCGGCACAATCCGCAATTTAACGGGCGGGAGCTGGCAGTAAGACTGCGCGGCGCACGGATCGGGTACGTGCACCTGCCCAAGCTGGGCGGATTGCGGCGGG